>CAZLYM010000014.1:30334-31747 GCA_964563475.1 uncultured Pirellulaceae bacterium | reverse complement strand
AACAACCAACTGGTTGCACATCGACCGGGACCGATATTGATGAATGTGGGTGTGGTCATGGTTTACTTTTTTTGACACATAGACCGCAACCAACGCAGCCGTAACGAAATTGCAGACAAGCATGTTCATCTATCGATTGCCGATTTCCGCGAAATGGCAAAAACGGGCAAAAGCGATCAGAAGACCGGTAGAACGAAAGGTTATTTAGTCGCCCGAGCCATCTCCAGAAACCGCGTGCTTGCGATTGGTCGTCGAAAGATGAGAACGTCGGCGAGGCCGAATAACGTCGCTGACGGCATCTCCGTTGGCATCGATGGCCCCAAACTCTGGCACCAGTTGGTTCAAATAAGCCCGAATGGCAGACTCATCTTTGTAAGCAAGGCCGATCAAGTTTTCGACAGCCGATTGCGTTTCTTCGTGAGGAAACTCGCGATGATAGGCTGTCAGAATTTTTTCGTGCGATGTCGGGAGCGACTTCTCGTCACCATAGTACAACTCTTCGTATAGCTTTTCGCCGGGACGAATTCCGGTATACACAATATCAATCGAATTCGCCGGCAAGCCACCCAACCGAATCATGTCCCGCGCCAGGTCTTCGATCAGCACGGGTTCACCCATTTCCAAAACAAAGATCTCACCACCCTCGCCCATACTGCCGGCCTGAACGACCAGCTGAGCCGCTTCGGGAATGGTCATAAAGAAACGAGTCATACGAGGGTCAGTGATAGTGATCGGTCCACCACGACTAATCTGTTCCCTGAACAGCGGAACAACACTCCCTGCACTACCCAACACATTTCCAAATCGAGTCACGACATATTTCGTTTTTGATTTGGAGCCAAGCGCCAAGCAATATCGCTCGGCGATCTGCTTGGTACAGCCCATCAAGCTGGTTGGATTGACCGCCTTGTCAGTCGACACCATGACGAATTTTTGAACATCGTATTCGTCAGCAAGATCCGCAATCACTTTCGTGCCCAGCACATTGTTGACAACCGCTTCGCCCACGTTGTTTTCAGTCAGCGGAACGTGCTTATGAGCCGCTGCGTGAAATACCACCACAGGTCGATGAGTCGACATGATTTCAGCCACTCGACGCCGGTCCGTGATACTAGCCAAAACAGGAAGAATCTCGGTGGAGCCTTCAAAGTCTCGACACAACTCGCGATTGATTTGATAAAGCCGGTTCTCACCGCGGCCCAACATCACCAGCCTGTCCGGACCGAATGCCATCAACTGCCGACACAGCTCACTACCGATACTGCCCCCGGCTCCCGTGACCAGCACGGTCTTGCCAGCCACCATGTCGCGAATCGCATCTTGATCCAACTTGACCGGCGGACGACGCAAAAGATCGTCGACGCTGACTTCACGGACTGGGATTCGAGTGCCACCTTCGAGCAGACGATTCAG
>CAZLYM010000014.1:28583-30234 GCA_964563475.1 uncultured Pirellulaceae bacterium | reverse complement strand
GCCAGCTTGGCAACATCAGCGCTCGAACCCAACATGAGAGCCGGTCGGCGTTTTTCACGAAGTGAATTCACGGGCAGACGTTCATCACAGAACCGCAACAAACTACGAAGCGCGGAAAGCGTTAGGATCGTGAACGCACAATTAATCAGAATCGCACCACGAGCAATTTGAAAATCACTAATCAACAGATAGTCAACTGCGAAGATCACCAGCGTGGCAATCACAGCGCACTGAGCCGTTGAAACCAGATCCGCAAACGTCACGTACCGCCACCAGCCATGAAAATTCTTCATAAAGTAGAAGACGCCCAACTGCACGCCTGCAGCAAGAGGCATCCCAAGCCAGAAATGTTGCGGCGTATGGTAGGGAAACCACGATTCAAATCTGACCACCAGCGATGCCCAGAATACAAACAGAAACACCCCAAGATGAAACAGCATCAGCAGCGGAAGCCGATAATGCTTCATCCACTCGAGAATCTTTGATGAGCTTTTGGGACCTGAACCCTCAGGGCAGGAACCGTTTTTTTGGTTGATTAGTGGAAGTTCAGGCATGAACTCAGACCGTTAGGCAGGAGGTAGAAAGTGTTGGTGGGAAGTGCCATTCCAAACAAATTGGTCATACGATTACACACCCAATGCGAACAGTCGATGAATATTGAATGCTCATGATCCGAAACTCTGTGCAACTAGGTATGCCGTACCATCCTCAATCGACAGAACCGCTGTTAAAAAACTCCATGCGTTCAGAGACTCATTTTAATTAAAGCAAGCATGAAATCCCGAGATTACACGAAAATTTTCAAGTTTGCGTTTTATCGCAGCCGGAACACAACCACAGATCCCATGAAAAAAGGCGAACCCGGAGGAACGCCTTTATGATTAGTCAATATTTTCTCAACAGGTAAGTTCACCAACCGGCGTAACTAGAACCTGAAATTTACTGATCGGGGCTGGCTGCATCGCCACCGCTCACTGCGATAGGAATCGCAACTGCGGCACCCAGCAAAGCAAGTCGCCGAAGTGAACTTCCGCCAGCGATACCACCGCCGCCGCCAATTCCACCACCACAGCTTCCGCAAGCACTGACGCTAGAAACGCCACAGCTTCCGCAAGCACTGACGCTAGAAACGCCACACGAGTCGCAAGCACCACACGATCCACACTCGGAAATCGGAGCGGCATAACTATCCATTGGGATACCGGCGTAAGAAGCGTCTGAGTAAACATCTACCGGAGCAACCTGAAGGGCAAGTGAAGTATAAACTCCTCCGCTCGCTTCATCTTCCAAGTCAGAAGCCGTAGAAACGACGACAACTTGATCTCCAACGTATTCGCCCGATACACCAACCATGGTGTAAGTGCCAGGCTCAACGTCACTGAATGAGAAATTGCCAATCACGTCCGTTTCGCTGGACGCGACGGTTTTCCCATCAGAAGCCAAGCTTACTTTGGCAACCATTGGAGTCTCTTCGCTGCCAAGCATCGCAAAAACGCGACCCTCCAAAGCACCGCTTTCATTTAATACAACGCGGACAGTCGAGGCCTCTACCGTGTCGCTTTCTACAACACTGGTGGGCGAAGTCCCCTCCGCACCGATTTCTTGGGTAGATTGCTTGGTTTCTTGAGCAGTTTGCTCGGTTTCTTGAGCA
>CAZLYM010000014.1:22511-28483 GCA_964563475.1 uncultured Pirellulaceae bacterium | reverse complement strand
GGTTTCTTGAGCAGTTTGCTCGGTTTCTTGAGCAAAGCAGTTACCGCAAGAAAGAGTGATCGCAAAGCATGCTGTTAGCAAATACTTATAAGTGGAAGACATGGAAACCTCGTTGTACAAAACACAGGAGTCAAAATATTTAGTTAAGGCAGAATAGGCGGACCTGAAACTGTGGATAACCTAGTTCCTGAACCACGGCACGACATGATACTCAGCTTCGGTGCTCGATCAAGCAGAAAATTCGTAAAATTTGATACTTTGTGAATTCTTTCTGTAATCTCTCCAACTAATGCAAACCTAAGCCCCCTCAAGGAGAGTTAATGCGCCATTGAGCTAGTCATCACCCCCACCAAGCTACATGATTTTTCCATTAGGCTATATCACTGCAAGACGATTCTGCGAGACTTGATTATGCGAGATTTAATACTCAATTCAATGATTTATCGCATTATTTTCGGCCTCGGTTTTCCAGCTGATTACACAATTTCCACTCGATTGAGCCACTCGCCTTGCTGAATTCCCAAAAAAAAAGCGTCCAACAGTCGTTGGACGCTAGCAGCTTTTTCAAATTGTCGTGATTCACCCGATAGGACAGTTTCGAATTTCGGATGAATCAACGTTTGATCTTACTGATCTGGGCTGGCTCCGTCGTCGCCACTGATAGCAACTGGAATAGCAACCGCACCACCGATCAACAGCAGGCGTCGCAGTGACGAGCTTCCGCCAAAGGCTGCTCCACCGCCGATGCGACCGCCGATACCGCCACCGACTCCGCCGCCACATGTGCTGCAAGAACTGGCTGGGGAAGCACAAGAGCTGCAAGAACTAGCTACTGGGGCACATGAACTGCAAGCACCGGCCTGAACTGGTGACAAGGCACTCAAAGGAGCGTTCGCAATAGGAGCGACAGTCGCTGCTGTGCTGACCCGCAATTCAACGCTGTTCTCGCCGCCTTCAACCGCTTCGCCAACAACGATTGATTGTCCACCAACGTACTGACCTGAAACCCCTACCATCTCGTAAGTGCCTGGTTTGACATCATCAAACGAGAAGTTGCCAATAATGTCTGTTGTGCTAGTTGCAACAGTTTTTCCGTCGGCTGTCAGAGAGACACGAGCAACAACAGGTGTTTCTTCACTCTCAAGCATGGTCACGACTCGACCAGCAAGAGCACCGTTTTGTGTCAAGTTGACGCGAACGGCAGCTTGACCAGCGTCTATTTGAGCAGCAGCGGGTACTACAAGCAGTCCGACAACCAACATTGGAAGCGTGCAGCGAACAACCTGCGAAAGATAAGAGAGGACGTTTGACTTGATTTTTGACATTTTTTGGGCTCCGTTACTTTGGCAGGATTTGTTCTGCTAAGTGGCTTGGGGTGCGTATCCGATGGATACATGTAAACTGTTTTACTTTTCTGCCTGACTGATGAGACAACGCCAGACCCACTGATATGTCATACTCTTTCGGTATCTGCAAACTGCCAGTACAAGATTTGCGGATAATCGTCGATTCCTTTCGCTGTATTTGGTCGTTCGTAACGCTCGTAACGACAACCTGACTGGCAACGATATTTGGCAGCCCTACCACGACAGAGCTCAATCGCCATGAACCAGCAATCCCGAAAAATTCTGATTGTCGAATCAATCATTACCATCGTTATGATCGGTGTGCCGGTGTGGTTCCTCGGAGGCAACCTGCCACAGGTCCGCACAGTCGCATTGCTGGCCACGGTCATCGCCGGCCTGTTTGGCATTGTCTCGGCAATGTCTGGCAAACAAGCTCTTCGCCAGCTCCCGTTTGCATTTTGGGTTTCGGTGCCCTTGATCTTGGGGACAGCTTACGCAGCATTGCAAGCGTATTCCGCGGACTGGAACCCATTCACCAGCAGCTATCCACCTGCAACCCGTTTAAGGCTGTGTGAATTACTACTTGGGGTTACCGCATTCCTTTTGTTTTCTCGTTCGTTGATACGCCCCAGCCAAACGAGCTGGTTCTTTGGTGTCGTGATGGTGACCGGAGCGACAGTTGCCGCCTTCGGTTTGATCCAACACGCTGGCTGGAACGGAAAACTCTACTGGTTCTACGAACTGATATACGGAGGCCAACCGTTTGGTCCTTTTGTGAATGGGAACAACGCAGGAGGTTTCCTACTGATGTGTTTCGCCGCATCCAACTTTTTTATTGCTAGCAGAATCTTTCGTGGTTCGACCGCGCGGCGAGATGGCTCACGAACGAAATCGCGAGGCATCTTTAAAGAGCTGACCGACTTTGCTGTCAACGCGTTGGCCCAACTGGACAATCGCCGACTTTATGTGTGCGGTGCCATGATTTTGATCGCGGCAGGGATCGCAACCTCGCTCAGCCGTGGTGCGTTGGTGGCATTGGGAGTTTCCACAATCACCGGCTGGATGATGCTGTTCAGCAACAAGCGTCTGGTGATCACATTGTCGGCTGCTGTCCTTTTGCTGGGAGTCGCCATTGCGCTTTACACCGAGGGAAACTCCTCGGACCTGCGACCAACGACTGTCGGCGAAAGCCTCCAGAGCATGACGGATATTGCCAAGGCAACTTCCAACCGATTGGACCATTGGGCTGTTGCTTGGCGAATGGTCCAAGACCACTGGGTAACAGGAACCGGCTTAGGAACGTATTCTTTGTCTTACCCTCCCTATCAGCAGAGGCATCTGACCAAAATTTTCTTCCACGCTGAAAATCAATACTTGGAAGCACTCGCCGAAATGGGGATCTTCGGGCTGGCAATGCTGTTGATCGCGATCGGACTCTTCCTGCGAGTCACATTGCAGTTGATCCGGGAGACCGATGCATTCTCGCGAGCGGTCGGAGTCTCGGGGCTGATGGCTCTGGTCAGCCAGATGGTTGCCGGAGGCTTGGATTTCGGTCTCTATCAACCTGCCAATACCCTTTTGATGGCGGGCATGATGGGCGCAGTCGTGGGCCGAAAAACTTGGATCGACCAGACTCGTCCCAAAGACCCCGTCCAAGCGCCTGCGTGGAGCCACCGGATTAGCCAGTTGATTTTCGCGATCTTGTTGCTTGCCACCGGCTGGGCCGCATGGGAATACTCCGCCGTTGACGCCCGAGAAAAAGCCGCTCGTTTTGTCGCTCGTTTTCAGCCGCTACGAGATGCAGGACGAATCGGCGAGATGGAACAGCTAGTTCACTACTCGCTTCGGATTCGTCCGGACGACGCGAAGAACCATCTGGCGATGTCAGAACTGAAGACGCTCCGCTATCGAATTGACGCCAGCTACGAACTGATCGCGGCAGCCGAGCAAGAACTTGCCGATGCAGCGCAAGAATCCGCAGAGCCGTCGGCACCTTCGGATGGCCCATCGCCACAATCGGTAAGTCAGATTATGCGCGACCAGCTACCGGACATGTCGATGATCGATCCAGATTCGACCATCAACAATGACATGACCGTTCTAGCCGGTGATCTGGTCGACAATTCCAACCAACCAAAAGCCCAAGAGTCTCCGACAGGAGAACCACCTGACTCGAAATCGGCGTCAGGCGATTCAAATGATTCGACTGACAGCCAAATCACTTCACAAATTTCGATCACCATCGAAGATGTCTGGGCGTCGACTGACCTGAGTGCCTTGCATCGTTTGTCACGCGCATCGCAAAAATTCAACCCACAACTCTACGAAGAGATTATCAACTCGGCCCCCGTCAGTGACCATCTCTCGGTGGCGTTCGATCACGCTAAAACAGCCAACAAACTGCTTCCCGATGACGCCCGCTTGTTGTTGCGAGTCGCGCTTTTGGCTCAATTGTTTGACGACGACTTTTCGGAAGAGGATCAAATTGCCCAAGCGATTGAAAAACGCCCCTACGGCTCTGCGGCGCTTTATACGGGTGGCTTGCTTTCCCTTCAATCCTTCCGCTACGATCAGGGGTGCGATTACTGGAATCGGTGCCTAAAACTGACCCGAACGTACGATCCATCGATCATACAGTACTGCCGTCAGGAATTAACCGTCGATCAGTTCCTAAATAAGGTATTGCCGGAGGATCCTGAATTATTGATACGACTGGCGCGAAACTATTTCCGGCAACCGGAAGATTATGTCTTGAAGAAGATAATTCTCGATCATACTACAAGGGTGGTGGCGAAGAGTGGTCTTGAAAAGACCGATAAGTATCACTGGCAAGGTATCGCCGCATTCGAGGGTCTTCAGTTTCAGCAGGCAATTAAGCACTTTAATCAGGTGCTTGAGGTTCGCCCCGACGAAGTTTCGACCCGCGTCATGCTCGCCCGAGCTCTAATTGCCGAAAAACAGTACTTGGAAGCCACCGAAGAATTGAAAGTTTGCCAGCTTTATGCGGATTGTCCTATTGGCTTGGTTCAACGCCTCCTGAACGTGGCAAACCGAAATCAGGCCCGTATTCTCCGGAATCTGAAGAGAAAAAACTAATCCAGCACTTTGTGGCTTGTTTCATTAAAATTAATAACTGGAATTGAACCGAATCGTTCGTAGAATCCCGACTTTAAGCGAAGGCGCGCTTTCCCCCTTAACGCCGATCCCGTCATACCGCTTTGGAATATAGCGGCAGCATGGCCATTGAAAGTATGTGAGACCTATGTCAATTAACAACATAAACAACGCCGACTACGCGCCAGCCAGCACAGCGGCTGCACCAAGCATCGACTTGCCGGGAGTGATCCGACGCAAGTTCTGGACGATTGGCTTTTTCACGATTGTAGCGGTCGGGCTGTCGATTCTCTATTACTTCAAAGCGCCGAAGGTTTTCGAATCCAACGCGAAGATCTATGTCCACCAGAATAGCGCTCCGACGCTGACGGCCGATGCGGAAACATTGCAAGCTGAGATCGCTGTTGAGCGAGACATGGAAATCATTCGCTCCAGCCGAGTCCTCGCGCGAGCCATCGAGCAGGGCAAACTGGAGGAAATGGAGAGCATGGAAGACGTCGAACCGAATTACCATCTGTTCGAACTACGTGAACGTCTGGTCGTCAAACCATCCGATGCCGCTGGATCGGCGATCGATGTCATTTACCGTTGCAGCAATCCAGAAGATGCGAAACACGCACTGTTCCACATTTTGCTGGCCTTCAAACAAGACTTGCAGAACGACAGCATGGCCACCGGCGGACTTCAGGTCACCACCACGCTCGACATGAAAGAGCGTCTGGGAGCTCAGTTGTTGGAAAACGAGAAACTGTTGCGTGAACTGAGCGCTAAGCCTCACCTTCAGTTTGATGGTGAGATGATGACCAACCAACACCAGACTCAACAGGTGAAGATCCAAGAAAGCCGCGACGAACTCCGTCGTGACATTGCTCGATTGAAAGCTCGGCTTGATCAGTTTGTCGCCGCCAAAGCGACCGATTCACTTACCGATTCGATGATCATCGATGCCTTGGCCGACTTCAATGACACTTCCCTTAGCGGTTACGTTTCGGCGAACAGCGAGTTCATGCGATTGAAGATCGATGAGCAGGAGAAACAAGGGCAGTTCGGCGACGAGCATCCGGACATGATCGCGCTGCGAAACCAGATCAAAATGGTGGACCAGATGCGGATGCGAGAACTTGCTGCGTTGCGAGGTGGTGACTCGGCGAATGGGCCAATCGACCTGTTGAATGTCGTGTCTGAACAGATTCGTTACCGCATTGAACTAAAAAAAGCGGAAGACGAGTCGTTGCTTACGGAAATGAAGGAAGAGCAGAAAAAGGCGATGGAAATCGCCCAAGATGTCGAGCTCTTTGCGACACTTAAAAGCGAAAAAGAGACATTGTCCAGTGAATTGGCTCGTGTCACAACGCAATTGACCGAATTCAACACACTGCAGGCTTATTCCAGCCGAGAACTGAAGACGCTCAACCCGCCCAGCAAGCCAGAGCAATACAGCCCCAGCCTCTTGTTCGCTTTGCCAATCGGTTTGATGCTTGGCGGTCTTGCCGGATTGCTGTTTGGCGTCCT
>CAZLYM010000014.1:9598-22411 GCA_964563475.1 uncultured Pirellulaceae bacterium | reverse complement strand
GTTGCCGCAAACTTGGCAGCGAGTATTGCTCAAGCAGGCCGACGCGTCGTCCTGATCGACTGTGATCTTCGCAAGCCGACCCAGCATAAGCGATTTGGGCTGACCAATAAGATTGGTTTTTCCCAGCTGCTGACTGGCGAACTCACGGCTGAGGCAGTCATGCAAAATCCTGGAATCGAAAACCTGACACTGGTGACCTCTGGACCTCAATTCAGCAATCCTGCCGAATTGCTGACCAGCGGATCCCTTCAGGATGCCGTGGAAGAAATCAAAGGCATGTTTGATTTCGTGATCATTGATACTCCACCCGTGCTCGCGGTCACCGATCCGGTCATCGTGTCCGATACGGTTGATCTGGTCTACATGCCAATGCGAATTCGAGCTGGCGTCCAAGTAAACGCGGGGCAGTCGGTCGAGGCACTGCGTGCCGTCGGCACTGAAGTTGATGGCATCATCATCAATGCATTGAGCAAAAAGGATTCGAGTAAGTACTCGTATGGTGGCTATGGAGGTTATGGCGGAAACCGATCCGGTTACGGCTACGGCTACGGCTCTCGCACCTACGGAAATATCAGCAACAAAGAAACAGCTGCTCCGCTACGTTCACCGAGTCCCAAGGCAGCCAGCCGCCGCACCGCAAAATCGGGCAACAACGGGCAAACAATTCGGCTCGACTCCTGATTCGCTGAAGCACGCGGCAAAAACGCCGCGTACGCTATCCGTTGTCAGGTTCATTTCATTCCACCTTTCGCCTTTGGTAATTTCTAGGCTTCGGCGATTTTTGCTGCCGCTTCGATGCCTGACCGAATACAAACCGGAATCCCGACGCCCCGGTAGGCGTTCCCTGCAACGGCCAGCGTCGGGAATGAGTGCAACTCAGTTTCGATGGCATCCACTCGATCCAGATGCCCCACGTGATACTGAGGCATCGCGTTTCTCCAGCGGACCACGAAATCTAGCTCTGGCACCCCGTCGATCCCGATCAGCTGATCCAATTCGCTCAGTGCAAGTTGAACCAATTGTCGATCCGACAAGTCAACCAACTCACCCTGCATGGCCCCACCGATAAAGCATCGGATAAGAACTTTGCCGCTCGGTGCTCGACCCTGAAATTTGTTACTGGCGAAACTGGCGGCAATCAGCTTGCGCTTCAAAATTGCGGGAACAACGATTCCATAACCATCGAACGACCGCCGCAACTGACGTTGATCGAATCCTAAGCTCACCACCGCGCAGCTTGCCGACTCGATCGCTTTCAAGTTGTTTGACAATGCCCCAGAAACAGAAGAAAGCACCTTTGCTGCACTCGCAATGGGACTGGCGACGACTACCGCATCCGCGTAAATCGGCTCGCAATTCGATTGGCTTGAACAAAGCTTCCAACGCTGATTCGGTTGTGGCTCAACCTGAGCGACTGGCCAGTTGAAACGCAAGTCGACTCCATCCACCGAGTCCACCAGCCATTTCACCAGCGAACCCATCCCATCGCGCGGCGCCCGAAACAAGTCGTAACGGGCTCCACTGGCTGCCCGATCTGCTGAGCAAGTACTAGCCGCACGCGTCGCCGCAATCAGGCTACCATGATCACGCTCCATGGCAACAAATCGCTGCATCGTTGCATTCATACTCAGCCGGCGAGGGTCGGCGGTATAGATACCACTAACCAGTGGCTGTACCAATCGCTCAAACGCCTGCTGGCCGAAACGACGTACGACAAAAGACTGAAAATCTTCATCATCTTGTTTGGACGATGGAGGAATATCGATCTCGCTCAGCAACCGCTTGATTCCTTCTGCATCAAGAATGTTTGTCGCCCGGACAGCATCAGAATCGGCTGGCAACATCAGTGAAAACCCATGCGGTACCGGTTCGATGGATCGCTCAGTCGCCACAAATGCTCGCTGCTCAACCGGAGTTGTGGTCAACAGATCGGCGTCGTGCCCCAACTGTCGACAAAGCTGCAACGCATCATCAGGCTCTGTGGTGAACATATCCGCCGCCAGTTCGACCAGATACTCCGATTCGCGATGTGTTTGCAGAATCCCGCCTGCTCGATCAGACTTTTCAAGAACAAGCAGTTTGGTGTCAGGTAACAAATCCTGCAGTTTCCAAGCGCAGGCAAGCCCAGAGATACCTGCACCGATAACAACAATCGTTTTACACGAGTCACTCATTCTTCAATTGTAGGGGCGGCAGAGTTGTATCGATACGCCCATTGCCAGCCCTTTGAGTGGAACGATTAAGCGATCGTCAATTGGGTGAAATGACAATTTTTCGCGAACAGTTCTTGGCAACAGACTCTGCGGTTATACTTGGGCTCACCGAAGTCAAGACTCAGCCAAAAACGAGTGAAAATCATGCTCGAGGCCAATTGCCGGCCTTCCTTAGTGAGCAATAATGGACGCTTGGAGGTTGATTTCGATTACCCGACCACTCCCTCTTTTTTGCAATCATAATGTGCCTATCAACTGAGGAAGTACTCTTTGAGTTAAAATTCGCCCAACAGTAAATGACTGGATTCTGGTTCAAATCGCTCACGAAATACCAACGATAAAGCATGTTCATTGAGTAACTTATTGTTCCGCAAGTCCTAAGACGTTTTCTTTTTCGAACGATGGAAGCTCCCAACTTGTCAGACAGAACAGATTTTTTACCGGAAGCGCCCTTGGGGCTAGTCATTGCGTGGGAAACTGATTCCGAGCGGTATTGCAATTTCTTCTGTGACGCGTTTCAAAAGTTCGCCGGATTAACTTTGGATGAACTGGCTGGCGACAACTGGACAAAGATTGTTCACCCGGATGACCTGAGCCAACTGGTTCATACTTCAGACGAAGCGTTCGTGCGTCGCGTGCCTTTCGCATTGGAGGCTCGCTTTCGCCGCCACGATGGAGCCTATTTCTGGTTCCTGAACGTCGGAATCCCAAAATTTTCAGAGGCCGGAGTTTTTTCTGGTTACTCAGGCACAAATTTTGATATTTCGCAATCAAAGCGAATGGACCTAGCGCTATTAGAAGAACAACACCACTTGCGCTCGATCCTCGAACATTCATCGACAATGATCGCCCAACTGGACACAGAGCTCCACTACATTTACACCAACGGTCGATATGCTGACTTCTGGAACAAAACTCCCGAATCACTTGTTGGACAGGACGCTCTGGCGATGGTAGCCGGCAGTCAAACCGCGATTGTTCGAAAACGATTTGAAGAAGCCGCAAAAGGAAAGGACGTTGCTTTCGAATTTCAGCGGACGCTACAAGGCAAACCGAGAACACTGCTGGCCAAGTACGTTCGAAACTTGGATGCCCAAGGTGAACTGCTGGGTTTCTACGTGTTTGCTGATGACATTACGGACATTCGCGAGAAAGAAAAACAGTTCGAACTGATTCTGAACCACCTGCCTGCCGACGTCGCCTATTTCAATCAGGAGATGGAACTGCAGTATGGAAATCAAGCTTTTTTCGAAACGTCTGGACGCAATCCGGTTGAAGTTCGCGGCAGAAAAATGGTCGACATCATTGGAGTTGCAAGATTCGACATCGTTCGGCAGCATATTCACAAGGCTCTGGAAGGTAACGCGGTTTCATTCGAGAGAACAGAATCAAACCGGCATTGGTTGGTTTACTTGGTACCCAACCTAGATTCGGAAAACCGAACGATCGGGATCTTTACGCTTGAGCTTGATGTATCTGCGCTGAAACGCGCCGAGGCCCAGCTGCGCAGAAGTGATCGGCAGTTTGAATTGGCTCTGCAAGGCTCTCAGGTAGGCTTCTGGGAAACGGACGTAGATGGAAAAGATTCGTTTTTTACTGAAAACATCGAATTACTGCTCGACCTTCCGACTGGAAAACTACGGAATAGTCGCGAGGCTTTTTACCAGCGAGTCCATCCGGATGATATCGACCGGTTACGAAAAACCGATCAACGACAACTTGTTGAGCCCGGCAGCCACGTCTGCGAATTCCGCCTTCTGATGGCGGATGATCGTTATCGCTGGTTCCGCTCAGTTGGTGAATCAGAAAAAGACGCGAGCGGAAACTACGTTCGCTCAGCGGGGACAATCGCCAACATCGACAACCTGAAAGAAGCAGAATTGGAAGCCGCGGCTCAGGTCCGCAACCGAGATATGTTTATCTCCGTGCTTTCGCACGAGCTTCGCAATCCTCTTTCCGCGATCCGTTTCGCGGTCGATTGCTGCGGTGAACTGGGAGCCTTGTCTGACGATCATCAGAACATGTTCGACATCATCACTCGCCAGACCGATCATACGTCTCGCCTATTGGCCGATCTGCTGGATGTTACTCGTGTTGCCGGCGATCAAATGCTGTTCGAGAAGAAAAATCTTGACCTGACCAAACTGCTCGAATCAACTGCCGTGACAACACGGCATCTTTTCGAATCCAAAAATCAAAATTTTGAAATGGACATTCAGTCTGGCCTGACAACTTTTGGTGATGCTGTCCGACTGCAGCAGGCGTTTACTAATCTCCTTGATAATGCCTGCAAATACTCACCCAAACATGCCACGATTCGGCTCTCAGCAAAATTGACCAAATGCAACTTGCTCGCTCAACAAGAAACCTCGACGGCCAGTGACCTTGAAACGGACGAGCAGTTGATCATTACTGTTTCAGACGACGGGCAAGGGCTCTCAGCGGAAGACCAACCGCGTGTTTTCGAGTTGTTTTTTCAGAAGGAGAGGTCGATCCATCGCTCAACCGGCGGTCTCGGACTGGGGCTGTTTCTCGTCCGTGAGATTGTGCTTGCTCATGGCGCTGGAGTCAGTGTGGAAAGTGACGGAGAAGGGAAGGGCTGCCGATTCAGTGTCCATCTGCTACCGACTGACGGCAAGCAACAAAATAATGTGGAAACATCTCCCTCGGCTTTTGCGTCGTGCAAAGTTGTGCTGGCCGAAGACAATCATGATGCCCGCCTTGCGTTGGCTCACCTGTTGATGTCAAAAGGGTGTGAAGTCCTTTCGTACCCCGACGGCATGCAAGCGAGTGAGAACCTGCCGACTGATGCGCCTGATTGCGCTATCATTGATATTGGACTTCCTCGCAAGAACGGCCTTGAACTAATGAAGGAAATGCGTGAGATTGAATCGCTGAAGGATACCGTTTTTATCGCCTTGACCGGGTACGGTCAGACTTCCGACCAACTGGAAATTCTTGCCGCAGGCTTTGACGCGCATCTGGTCAAGCCAATCGATGCGAACCGGTTGTTGGAAACGATCGCTGCTCGAATGGCACATAAGTTGGAGAATCAATCAGCCGGATCCATTGAATGACTGAGAAAACGTATCGGATGCAATACAGCAACTGAGTCTCAAACCCTGCTTGGCGATCCGACTGACAAATATTTTTTGCGAACATCATGAATAAAATTCTTCTGGTAGAAGACCAGGATGACATTCGCACCGTTCTTACGATCGCCCTAGGCCAGCGAGGCTACCAAGTCGATGGCTATACCGATGGCGAATCGGCACTAGAGGCGATGCAATCGTCTTGGCCGGACATCGCCATCGTGGATTCAGGGCTTCCCGGAATGTCCGGACTCGAACTCGGCCGAGCCATTGAGGAACAAACTGGGGATCGCAAACGTGTTTTGAAAGTCCTGTTCACGGGCTCGGATTCACCTAGACTTCAAGAGCAATCGCGCAAGGTCGGCTTTGACTTGTTCGTACGCAAGCCGATTTCGATTAACAATTTCTGTGAAGAACTAAGCCAACTGAGCCGTGAAAGTCCAGAATGAACACCGAAAACGATCCCGCTGCAGCAATCTCCTTGGTAACATTCGAGGAAACCGGCCAGACAACTGAGGTGAAACAAATCAACTTGTCAGAACCTCTGTTTTCTCAGCAGCTACTACAAACGATTAGAGATCGGTTGAAACATCTCTCAGGTGATCTGGACTTACCACTCGAAGGGCACCTCCCGGGACCCACGGAAGAAATTGTGTTTCGAGTCTCCTCAGACTTTCAGAATAGCTTTGCATTCTACTATCTGAACAGCGAGATCATCGGTCTGACGCTGACGCTCACCGGCAGCGATCCGGAACCGGAGGCAGAAATGATCGATTCGATCCGCGTGCTGTTGCTTGACCAAGAGGATCACGAAGATATGGACAACGAACAGATCCAAGGCATCCTTGAGAATGACGCCTTCGCATTTCACGAGTTCGACCAGCGGCCGATTCATTTTCTCGTGCCATTTGGCTCTGGCACGGATGAGACACTCGACGCACTAGTCCGTGGAAGTCTTCATCTGGCAAACGTCCTGTGCCAAGCTAGGGATTGAGCTCGGCTCTGAACATCCTGCCCTCAGAATGCTCGCATCCCAACCATCTAAATCACGTGGTTAGCCACCAGTGCCTGCCGCTTGTCCCAACTTCGTATTGGTGTTCTCGAAAGTACTATTCGCAGTCTGACCCATGATGGCAATAGTACCAAACATAGCGATGATCAGGAGCGCCAACATCACGGCGTATTCCACTGCGGTTGGGCCTGATTCGTCTTTTAGGAAACGTGCAATTTTAGAAGACAGGTTCATGATTTTGCTCTTAAGTAACAAACGTGTTTGTATAGGAAGTAGATTCAGACCTCGAGCAAAAGTAAAAACACCTTTACCCGGTGCCCGATCATTAAAACTAGGTCGCAAGCTCGTCACATGCAAACTATGCCACGAAAACAATCGCATTGCCTTGAACAAATTGAGCATTGGTGACGAAAATACTGGATGTCTGGGTTGCACCGAATTGGTTTCGCGCATCTGCGCCAGAAATCCGGCGTTTTCGCTTTAATGCCGGTTCAACGGGCTCCAAACCCCTGAAGTCGTGACGAAACCGCATCCGCTCGACTCAAGACTTGATCGTGAAAAATCTGACAGCCTCGCCGCAATTACTTCGCGTCCAGAATCCCGATTCAGCTGCACTAAGATGCCGACTTCATCTCGGCTCCACATGCGAGCACCGCCTCGGCAAGTGCCTGCGTTCGGCTGACGACGAAAGGTTGGCCCGCAAACGGGTCGACGGTTCCCCCGTCAAGCGTCATCGCCGCACCGCCGGCCTCGAGCAGGATTAGCACCGGTGCAGCGATGTCCCAAGGACCTTGTTTGACATGATCCGCGCGATTGTCATGGACAGCCGCAGCCAGTCCAGAATTTGATTCCGCGATTCTCATCGCGACCCCCGCGTGAGGCACATTGCTGGTTACCAACCGAGCACCCTCACGCGACCTGAGCCGTTGACGAAGATCGGAAAAAGCCGCGGTCTCCAGAGAAGAATCTCCGTACTGATTCATCTCAATCCATGCTTCTTCAAGCTGCACTTCCTGCTCGGGGATCTGCAAAGGAGATCCGTCCTTCCACGCACCGCGACCGCAAACGCCATAAAACCACTCGCCTGTCAAAGGAAAATGAACGACTCCGCAGGACGTCTCACCTTGTTCCCGCTTGGCAACCAAAACAGACGGATACTGTTTCCCGGCTCGAATCAAAAATGCGCTTGATGCGTCAAGTGGATCGACAATCCAACATTCATCTGGAACGACATCCACGTCCGGATTCAATTCCTCTGAGATAATCAATGCGTCCGATTCATTTTTCAGAAAGTCCGTCATTGCTCGATCCGCTCGGTGATCGATCTCAGACACCAGATCGCCAACGCCTTTGGCATCAATCGCGTGAGTCTGATCGTATCCGTCTGCAATGATCTGGCCTGCCAGAGACGCCGCTTGAACCGCCAAGGACAATTGAGTGCTCAAATCACGAGCATGTTGACGAATATTTATGGAAGTCATGATCAAACGATGAAAACAAAGGACATGAAAGTGCTATCAACCGCACAGCCAACACGATTCGCTGCTGAGAGGCCTTCTGGGGACCAAAGTATCTGCTCTGTCATCGTGTCATTCAACGGGCCTGTGCTGGGAAAAACCGCAACAATTTCACGTTCAACAAACTGTCCATCTACTCCACTTTCCTAAACTAAATTTACTTTTACATTGTAAAAGCCAAGCACATCTCGCAGAAAATACACCGTATTGGCAAGACAGATGGCAGAGAGTCGGCCCAACCGATAAACTGTTGTCGTCAGTGGCAGCAATTAGATCTTGCCATCAACGCTTCGTTTCCAAAACAGAATCAGGTGAACGTTCCTATGGACGCAATGAAATTACTCGGCGGCTTACTCAAAAACCAAGCTCTATCATCCGGACTCGGACAGCAGCTTCTGGGCGGATTGCTCGGCGGCGGGCAAAGTCAACAACAATCCTCTGGAGGTGGCTTGTCCGGAATTCTCGGCAGCGTGCTGGGCGGCGGTGGTGCTCAGAGCAGTGGCGGCGGAGCCGCTGGTCTTTTGGGCTCAATTCTCGGCGGTGGCGGACAACGTGCCAGCGCCCAAGCACCCGCTGGTGGCAATCTTATCGGAAGCATCCTCGGCTCGGTTATGGGCGGAGGCGGCGGTGGGCAACAAGCGGCTCCACCCATTCCTCAAGAGCAACACGCTGCGGCGAATGACCAAGCGGTTCTAATGATCCGAGCCATGGTCAATGCGGCCAAGTCGGACGGTCGCGTTGATGATGCGGAACAAGAAAACATCATCGGCAAGCTTGGTGCAGAGGTTTCTCAAGACGAAATTAACTTTCTGAAATCCGAATTTGCCGCTCCTTTGAATGTTCAGCAATTCGCAGACAGCATCCCCAGTGGTCTGGAACCACAAATCTACGCACTGTCTTTGACTTCAATCGAGCTTGATACACAAGCGGAAGCTCAATACTTGGGCCAGTTGGCTCAACACCTAGAGCTTAATCCTCAAGTCTGCAACCAGATCCATGATCAGGTTGGTGCTCCGAAAATTTTCAGCTAGGCTAATTTCGCCAACTGCTAGTTTCGCGAATTTCGGCCAAGCTGGATTGCGAAACCGATCAAGAAACTTTCGAACGGCGGCTCGCTCAGGCGAGCCGCTTTTTTTGTTTTCGCGATTTTCGTTCAAGCAATTCCGCTCAAAGCCAGCAACGTGGCAAGTCGGCGGGGACTGAATCGAGTCGGCATCGCGAGGTAACAAGACTCCTCGCTGCCATGAAACCGACGCTTGTAGTCGGCATGCCCCTTCAAGTGATAGGCATTGCGGTTAATGATGCGGTTGTGGAAGGTTCGTTCAAACAGCCACGCCGTGGTCGCGCTGGTCGGAAATTCGGTTGCCTCCAACGAAGCCATCGGAGACAGTCCCAGTTTCAATTGATTGACCGATTCGCTTTTCAATTTTTCGATGATAAGTTTCATGATCGCCTGTTCGCCGTACTGCGGCGCAGACGGATGGCGACGTTTGAACGATGTTGCGTAGCCAATGATTTGGCCGTCCCGGTATAGCGGATCCAGAAACACGAACGCAATTGGCCGATCTTCCGGATCGATCAGAAAAAACTTTCGCACATCCGGTTCGTCTTCAAGCACGATGGGGCGATTAAGAAACCGAACTTCCTTTTGTTTGACCGTCCTTGTGCCTCGCCACGCTTCAGAAATCTGCTCCACACAATCAGCACCAATCTGATCGAACGAAGCTTCCTCGATCCGGTAGCCACGGCGAGCCGTCCAGTTCCCCGCGTAGCGCAACCATTCCTTTTTCTTGCCGCCCAAGGTGTAGTCGTCAAGCCAAAGAGTGGTGTCGATTCCCAATGGATTAATGTAATAGCCCAAGCCAACCAGAACTTCCGCTGTCGTGCGTGAGATCTGGCAGAACACCGGACGCTTGTGCCGATCCACAAACTCTCGAATCAGAGACTCGCGCCGCGAGTCATCGCAAACCGCATCTCCCAGCGCACACGTAACACCCCAGCGACTTCGGTGAGCAATGAAGCCCTGCTGATCGCCGTAGTGCAACAGAAGTGGCTGCACCGCAGTCGAATACGCCAGTGTGAAACTCCCATGCTGCTTCAGCAATTGTCGGCGAACGTCCAGAGCGATACCGGTGTCGACCTCCTGCTGCTCAGCCGCCCAATAGCTTTGCGATGGCCCATCCTTGCGACGGCGCAACAGTCGCTCACGCCGCTTTTTCAATGCGGCCGAACTAACAGTACGGTTCGGTTTAGGTTGGACGGTGGACAACAAAAACTCCAGCGAGAAATTTCACTCGCGGAAGTTTAGTGAAACGAGGCGATCTGACCAATAGATTCTTTGCTGCTCGTTAGAGCCAATTTCGCAAGGGTTCCAGCCTCAATCCCAGCTTGTTCATTTTCCCAAGCAGTAAAGATACTCTTGCAAGCGTTTCCCTTTTTTCCTTGCAATTCGAGTGTAAATGCGGTTGTTGCAGACCGCCATCGAGGCAAACGTGCTGTCGCCAAGGTGATTCACTCGAACCTTTTCGAACTTCTCAGGATTCGCTTTGAGAACCAGCGTGTTCCCTTTCTCGGAAGTGAACAAGATATGGTCACCAATCACGACTGGGGCTGCACTTTCTGGGCCTTCGAAACGCTTTCGCCACTGCAGCGTTCCATCTGCCACTTTCCAGCAGTAGATGATTCCGCCTTCAGATTGACCATAGATATACCCGTCCACCACAACCAACGACTGTTCGTAACATTTAACGGGAGTCGTCCAGACTCGCTCGCCCGATCCGTCAGCTTTGACGGCCAAAGTTTCGTTGGTTGGAAATCCACCGCTGGCAATCACCAAGTTAGACTCCTCATCCCAAACCATGGTTCCACAAGACACATCCCACGAGGCAGGACACTTCCAAAGTTCCTCACCTGTCTGTGGGTTGTAAGAAGTAATTCGATTTCCACCGCTAAGCAGTAGTTGTGTCGAGCCACCAATTTCTGTCACGACGGGGGTCGAATAACTGATCTTCAAACCGTTTACCGTTTTATATCCCTTGGGCAGTTTTCGCTCGACGGCCCAGCCAGTATCCCCGGTTTCCACATCAAACGCGGTGATGGCCGAGTCCTTTTTGCTCTCGTTGGAAACGATGAACCGGTCGCCTACCGTAATTGGCGAACTTCCAAACCCAAAAGGAAAATCGGGATCATAGGCACCAATTTTTTTCTGCCAGATTTGATTGCCGTCAAAATCTAAACACGTTCCATGGACCGAATCGTGATGGTAGAACACCGCAAAGACGCGATTGTCGGCCACGGCAACGGTCGATGAAGCGTGGGTATTCTTGCCATGAATTTTGGGCGGAAATCCTCCTTCGTTAACGACTTTCGACCAAAGCCGCTTACCGGTGTCTTGGTCGAAACACACAACAGACTGCGTCTCGGCTTTTTTATCCGCCGTCGTCAGGAAAATCTTTCCATCAACAATCATGGGCGATGAATGACCTCGACCGGGCACCTTCACTTTCCAGACGACGTTTTCCGATTCACTCCAAGTCAAAGGAACGTCGTTGGAAGCGTCAACAATCCCGTTTCCATTTGGACCTCGCCAGCGAGCCCATTCCTTGCTATCGGTTTGTGTACGCTCCTGAGCAAAACCGTCTTGGCAAATCACTAGGCACAACAAAATTAGGACGATCCTGAGGGTTGATGTTCGGGGCATTCTTAGAATCTCGAAAAAAAACGGAGGCTGATAAAACTTCGATCTTGGTTTCTAAAATCCTAACACTTCTCGCGACCATGTCGACGCACTAACACGGGAAAATGTGATCTACCTCGCCATATTCCTGCTGACAAACTCCCGTCCTGACTCAGCCGGAACAGAAGCAACTGGCAAAATTCGCCTAAAATAAAAATGGTTGTAAACCTTTTGCAAGCATGAATAACTGGTTTGTGCGCAAACAAAAGGGAGGCCGACAGGCCT
Source organism: uncultured Pirellulaceae bacterium (assembly GCA_964563475.1). Classification (GTDB taxonomy): domain Bacteria; phylum Planctomycetota; class Planctomycetia; order Pirellulales; family Pirellulaceae; genus Mariniblastus. Next base: position 10,616 of record CAZLYM010000014.1, on the reverse strand, counting down.
CCCTTGAAAACTTCCAGTGCTACCGATTCCATGGTGGCTACTCTTTAAGCTCTGCATTCCAGTACGCGTCGCTGATGAATTTGGACCAGCTTTCATACCGAGCCGAATGCTGCGAGTAAATCGGATTCCACTTGGGGTGAGTCGGTTGCTTCATCAACTTCATCCCAGCCTGCTTCAACGTGCGATCCGCTTTAGAGTGATTGCAGCGAGTACACGCCAGCACGCAGTTCTCCCAGCTGGAACCACCGCCACGAGAACGAGGCGTGACGTGATCGATGGTCAGCTCATCCGGCTTCGGCTTGCAACCACAATACTGACACATGAACCGGTCACGCTTGAACAAGTTGCGACGGCTGAACGCAACCGTCGTCGTTGGCAAGCGATTGAACTGAGTCAACGTGATCACTTCAGGGACTCGAAACCGCTGGCTAACCGACCGGATGAACGGCTCATCGTGATCAGGCTCCAAGGCTGCCCAGTCGTCCCAATCGTACAACTGATAGTCAGCTGGATCGACGACCTTGGCGGTGTCGGTCCACACCATCACCAACGCACGAGCAACCGACGCCACATTGACGGGCTGCCAGCTTCGGTTCAAGACCAAGGTCGGTCGTTGAAGCACTTGTGAAACCATGACGCAATTTCCTCCGGACGTTCTTTTTGTAGAAACGAAACGGGCGAGGCAATCGACCGGAGGAACATCGTGTGACGTTTCTTTAGTAGTCGATATGGCCGATTCGCCCGAACGGTGTCGATCGATGGCAACCGCTGCCGTCGAACTCCGACTGGCAAAGCGGCAATTCAAGTATGATTCAAAAACCGCCGCGCCGAAACCTCAACCCGTCGCCGAACCCCGGATGAAGTCTCATTTGGACCCCACTTTCCCTCTCAAGGTTCGTTTTTGGGGCGATGTTTAGCATTTTCGTATCGATTAAACCTGACAAATGTTTCGTATTCTTCGGAGAAATTGTTCCCAGAAAGAGTGCTCGAGGCAAACAAATTGGTGTACCCGATCGCT
>CAZLYM010000014.1:0-9498 GCA_964563475.1 uncultured Pirellulaceae bacterium | reverse complement strand
GATCGCTTGAAAATGCTCTATGCAGCGCTGCAACGGGCCTTTTTTCCATCTGCTAAAACCGACAGCATCGGCCAAAGACACCGGATTCTCTTCCCAATCCGCATTGTCAACGAATTGGCTTCGCACACATACTGATTGCCTGGAGTCCAATCCTTTTTCTATCCGCCGGAATCGATTACGATCAAGTATCCAATTTATTGAACCTAGTGTTCAATTTGGATTTTACTGACTGTGGCAGGAGGCTGCTCTCATCGTTTTCTCTCTCTGATTTCGAGTCCCCCATGTATTTCCTGCAACGACTGTTCAGCGCACTGCTGGTCTTGCTGTTAATCGCTGCCGCAGCGCTTTGGATTATTGGCGGGAAGAAAAAAGAGAATCAAACATCGCTTGAGTTTGCTGCCTCACCCGAGCAGATCTGGCCGTACCTGACCGAACCCGATGGAATCAGCCAGTGGTTCAGTGGCTTGGTCTCGATCGATCCGATCACCGCTCCCCTCGCAGATTCAACTGCCGCTCCTCCTCCACCGGTGCGACGAATCCTGCAAGCTGCTGATGGAAGCCAAAAGGAGTATGAAGATCAAATTCTTCGTTTTATCCCTCTGCAAATCCTGTCATTGAAATCTCGCTGTGCGGGAGAAACAATCACTTGGGTATATCAATTGAACGCGAGAGTCGAAGATCAAACCGTCGTGACTTTAAGAGTTGTCCAATCAGCTTCCGGGATCGATCGATTCTTAGCACCACTCAACGAAGGGAAACTGCTGGAGCAAATTGAAGTCGACATCCGCAATTTGAAACAAGTGGTCGAAGCCAACGCTCCGAAGAGGCCTTTAGACAATACCGCTGTCGACGGCATTGGCGATCTCCCATAGTCGCACCGCAAGAATCTTGGGCATTTTGGTTTGTTTTCGCTGCCGTTCTTTTCCGGTATACTGTTGGCTTGAAGGATGATCTGGTCATCCCATTTTTCCAACGACCAACTTGCCGGGCCCGCGGGCCTGAGAAAATCACATGCCCGCCACATTACTCGACGGCAAAGCGCTCGCCAAACAAATCCAGGCGGAAACCAAAGAATCGGTTTCTAAATTTGTCTCCCAGCAACAAGTGACGCCGACCCTTGCTGCGGTACTGGTCGGTGACGATCCTGCCAGCCAAGTTTACGTTCGAAACAAAGAACGTGCTTGTGGCCGTGCTGGAATCGATAGCCAGCTACACCGCATGCCCAATTCGTCCACGACGGACGAACTGCTGGCCAAAGTCGAATCGTTGAATCAAGATTCATCCGTTCACGGCATCCTAGTTCAGTTGCCGCTCCCCGATGGAATCGATTCACGACGGATTCTTGATGCGGTCTCGCCTGATAAGGACGTGGACGCCTTTCATCCCCACAATGTTGGATTGATCTCCCAGGGCCGACCGCGATTTCTGCCTTGTACGCCTCACGGCATCCTGCAAATGCTGGCTCGGCATCAGATCTCGACCTCCGGTCAACGAGTCGTAGTCTTGGGCCGCAGTGATATCGTCGGCAAACCCATGGCGATGATGCTATCCGGATACGGCTGCGGCGTTGGACCCGATGTCGCCAATGCCACAGTCACGCTCTGCCACAGTCGCACACAAAATCTCCCCGAACTGACAGCGGAGGCGGATGTGTTGATCGCGGCAATCGGTCAACCAAAATTTGTAACCGCCAACATGGTTAAACCCGGAGCCACCGTGATCGATGTCGGGATCAACCGTACGGATGACGGGCTGGTCGGCGATGTGGATTTTGACGCAGTCCTGCCGATCGCGGGACACCTGACTCCGGTGCCCGGTGGCGTCGGTCCTTTGACCGTCACCATGCTGCTGGAAAACACTTTGATGGCGGCTCGCATCCAGACCGGTTGCGAGGCCCCATCAACTGCTTGAAGCTGCCATGTTTGTTTAATGTTTCATGATCTGCGCGACCCAGCATGAGTGACTCCCAATCGAAACAATTGAAACATCTTCTGGTCCTCGGGCTTCTGCTTGTGGCTGGGCTTTTCTTGTACAACAGCGTAAGAACCGGTTCACCCAATGAAGCTTCTACCAGTGAACAGGAAACGGTCGATGGCAAAAAGAAGAAAAAGAAACCTCTACCGGATTTCTTGACACGATCGCCAGTGCTGCTGCCCGGCGTCTTTGACAAACGAGTCGGCGAGACTGACCAGGCCGACTTGAAAGCCGAGGACCAAAACGAATCTGAATTCGATATTGCTCAGCGGCTGTTTTCTGATTCGGGAAATTCTGCCTTGAGGCTTAATCGCACCAAGGCCGGGCATTGGTACAGTGCCCATTATCCCGTGATCGCGAACCGCCAAAATATTGATGGCGAACTATCAACGCAAACCGTACTGACCACCAGTCAGCCAGTGCCCGTCCCGCACACGCGGTACTGGCCCGTTCACAAAAGACCCGTCTCGCTAGCCAAAAAAGAATGGAAGAATCTGGAGACATCGGTTTACGTTCCTGTCCGCACGGATATCGAGAACACCGCCCCTTCGGTGCTGGTCTCGTTTTCGCTCAATCAGCGAAACGCGTCACTGATTCAGGCCTCCACCATTCAACCGATTTCGGCCATGAAATCGTTTCAGCATCACTTTGTCGTCCTGACCGATCGGCCCGATGACTGGTCCTTCCTGAAATTGCTCGATTCATTTCAGCTGTCTGGAAAACTGAGCACCGGAGACCTTAAACCACCTATTTACTATCTAGTGCCTTCGATCCCTGGCAGCCCCGTGCCGTTGGCCCGCAATCCATTGCAATGGACAACCGTCGCCTATGTCCTATGGGACGACTTGCCCGCCAATGCGTTGGATCCAGATCAGCAATCAGCGATGATCGACTGGTTACATCATGGCGGACAACTGATCGTCAGCGGCCCTGATTGTCTGGATCGATTGCGGACCAGTTTTCTGGCCGAATATCTACCAGCTTCTTTCGATGGTTCGATCAACCTGACAGCCGACGAGCTGAAGACACTGAATGAACACTGGTCCATCCCCAGCGAGACCGTTGGGAAACGCGAATTGACTATTGCGCCCACGCGTCCGATTTCGGGAGTGCGTTTTGAACCACACCCTGATTCTCAATTCGTCGATTTGACCGGTGAGATCGCGATCGAACGCCAGATTGGCCGAGGCCGGATCGTCGTGACGGCGTTCTCGCTGACAGAGGGTCGAGTCCGGAAGTGGCGGAGCTTTCAAAGTTTTTTCAACGGTGCACTGCTACGAAAACCGGCTCGTGAATTTAAAGAGAACAAACACCTAGAAGTAAATTACTCCTATTCGGACAATCCCACCACAATTTACGACCCCATGCTCGCCTCCTCCGTCCGCTTTCTCAGCCGCGACCTAGGCACGTCCGGGACCAAGCCAACAACCGAAGTCAGTCAGAACGATATCGTACTCCAATCCGGAATGGGTTTCGGACAGCCAACGTTTGGCATGAGCTTTCAAGAACACCTTGATGAACTATCGGGAACACGGAATCTTTCAGACACGTGGCACTACGGTGGTTATCAGGAACATGATTCTGCTGGCGTCGGAAGCTGGAACGATTTTTCGGGGATCGGCAAAGCCGCCAGAAATGCTCTGCGCGAACGAGCCGGTATCAAACCACCGTCAGCCGAATTTGTACTAAAAATGCTTGGCGCTTACCTACTGGTGCTGGTTCCAATCAACTGGTTGATCTTTCGGGGAATAGGAAAAGTTGAATACGCTTGGGCCGCGGCTCCAATCATCGCGATCGCTGGAGCCATTGGCGTCGTGAGAATGGCTTCGCTGGATATCGGCTTCGTCCGCAGCAATGCCGAGCTAGGCCTGCTGGAAGTGTTTGCCGATCACCCCCGAGCCCATCTCACTCAATATTCGGCGCTCTACACGTCCCTAACAACTCGCTATCAGGCTCAATTAGATAACTCAACGTCGCAGGCATTGCCGTTTGCTGTTTCAAAATACAGCACCAACGCGAACCGGAATCAAAAACCGTTTTCGACTGTCACGCTCAAACAGTCAATCCAAAACCGCCTAGAAGATTTACAAGTTCAATCGAATTCAACCGGGCTACTTCATACCGAATCAATGCTAGACCTAGAAGGAGCGTTTTCTCGGCCGTCCCCCGACAGACTGTCCAATGCATCAAGCGTCGCGTTGGATGCGGCGGGCGTCATTCGCCGGTCGGACGATGGCCAACGGTACTTTGTCGCGTGGGTTGGAGAATTGGGCGCAGGTCAGACAGTCGATTTGAATTTCAAAACGATCGAAAACGAAAACCCGTATCAGGCTTGGCGAGTCAGTCCAAAGCTGACCAGTGTGACTCGGCAGGCTCGTATCATTTGGGACAACAACGTCCCCAAAGACAGCAGCACCATCAGCTTGCGGGACTTGCTGAAGTTTCCCGAGATTCAAAACGACCTACAGGCTTTTCAGCAGCTGGAAACGTCGGCGGAATCTGACAATAACACCGCCACTGAGTTTTCGTTCGACGACTTTCGAGCGATCTACAGCTCGGTGCACAAGAGGGAAGAAGAAGACGATGGCTTTGGCGCCGGCGACTTGTTCGATGTCGTGGCCAATAATCTGACACTGGGTCCGGGAGAAGTTCGTTTGCTGGGTGTCACCGATCAAGCACTCAGCCTAGGAAAGCTGGAGCCCGAAGCCACTCAGACTCGCCGCCAAACGTTGGTCGTCGTTCACTTGAAGCCAACAAAACTTCCCGCAGCACGTCGCGACGTTAACGCGTACCAAGACAAAGCAAATCTGTCTGACATTGACCTCGAAGAAGAACAGAACATGCTGGAAGAAACCTTCGACGAACGAATCGCTCCGTAGACTTTCTCGACCCGTTCCCGATTCCGCACCCATTCGATACGAAAAATCGCATGATTGAACTAACTGGCTTTGGCAAAGATTACGGCGAATTCACCGCCGTCGAATCGCTCGATTTGAAAATCGAAGAAGGCGAAATGTTCGGCTTCATCGGTCCCAACGGAGCCGGTAAAAGCACCAGTATTCGCTTTCTGGCGACGCTGCTGCGAGCGACTCGCGGTGACGGCACCGTCAATGGCTACAGCGTTTCCAACGACCCGATGAACGTGCGTCGCAGTGTGGGTTACATGCCGGACGCGTTTGGTGTCTACGATGGCATGAAGGTTTGGGAGTTCCTAGACTTCTTTGCCGTCGCCTACAAGATCGGTCGGACACAACGCAAAAAAGTGATTCGGGACGTCTTGGAATTGCTGGACCTGACCTACAAACGAGACGATTTTGTCAACGGACTTTCGCGAGGCATGAAGCAACGCCTCTGTCTTGCCAAGACACTGGTCCATGATCCGCCGGTGTTGATTCTGGACGAACCCGCCAGCGGACTTGATCCGCGAGCCCGAGTCGAAGTGAAGGCATTGCTCAAAGAGCTACGACGGATGGGTAAAACGATTTTGATTTCCAGCCACATCCTGACCGAACTAGCCGACTGCTGCACATCGATTGGAATTATTGAACGAGGCCAACTGCTGATGCACGGACCGATCGACGAAGTGTATCGAAAGATTACGGGCAACCAGGTGATTCACGCAACCATCGGCGAAAACATTGACACGGGACTTTCCATCATTCGCAGCAACCCAGACGTTCGAGACGTTCAAGTCGATGGCTCAAAAGTCATGATTGAATTCACGTCGGCCGATCATAACCCAGCCACGTTGCTAAAATCGCTGGTGGAAAGCAATGTCGAAGTCAAAACCTTTGGCAGCAAAGAACCCAACTTGGAAGACGTGTTCATGATGGTCACCAAAGGCTTGGTCTCCTGACGCTGACGAATGAAAATCGCCCGAGAAAACCTGTTCAAGCTAGTCACGGCGCTGGCCAATAGCTTGATTTGGTTTTCGGCGCTTGTGTTTTTCCTATGGGCAGTCGGAGCACTTCACCAACTGCTACTCCTTCCGTCGTGGCTGCGAACAACACTTGCGATCGTCTACGCCGTTGCTGTTCCAGTGTGGATTTGGCGATCGAGCAACCGATCGAAAACTCGCTCATGGGTCGTGGGATCGATCCTTTTCATCTACGGCATGACTCTGCTGATTCAGCCCTCCAACGACCGTGTTTGGGATCCTGATCATGTGCAGGTGGCCGAGGCTTCGATCGTTGACGGAACGGTCACGATCAACAACTTTCGCAACTGTGTGTATCGATCCGAAATTGATTACGACGTTCAATTCGAAACGAAACAGTTTCAGCTCGATGAAATCGAATCCGTTTGGCTTATCGTACAAAAGTTTACGCCCGCCGAAGGATTGGCGCATGTGTTCCTAAGTTTCGGGCTGAAACCAGCCGAGCACGATCGCGAATATTTCAGTGTGTCGGTTGAGATCCGGCGCGAGCTTGGAGAAATCTACAGCCCGCTCAAAGGTTTGTATCGCAACTATGAATTGACTCATGTGGTGGGCGACGAACGAGACTTGATCGGCGTGCGAACGGTGCATCGACCACTTGATCGAGTCTACATGTATCGGATCAATGCCACACCGGAACAGGCTCGGCAGCTGCTTGCCAACTTTGTGGAACGAATTCAAACACTCCACTCGCAACCGCAGTTCTACCATTCCTTTTTAAACAACTGTGCAAACGGAATCACGGGTTTGACGTACGAACTGACGCCCGAACCAATCAATTGGCTTGATTCGCGAATCGTGATGCCAGGTCACTCGGGCCAGTTTGCATGGGAATCGGGATTGGTTGGCGACCGGGCAGGAGGCCAAACTTTCGAACAACTCGAAGCGTTGTCTCGCATTGATGAACGCGCCAGAGCGGCCGGCATCACGGAGACATTTTCTCAGGCCATTCGCAACACCGACAGCATCCGGCTCGATTCAGAATGAACCAAACGAACAGCTGCCAACCTCAAGATGCGTTATTTTAGGTTGCTCCAAAGTCGTCCGTCAAAGACAATGCCCAGCCACGTGCTCCGCGGCAACCTGACAAATCAATTTTTTAGATTGGCAAACGATGCTCAAATGGGGAATACTCTCAACGGCCAAAATCGGAATCGAACAAGTCATCCCGGCGATACTCGCATCTGAAAATGGAATCGTTGCGGCGATTGCCAGTCGAAACGCAACGAAGGCGCAGCAAGTCGCTTCTCGATTCGCGATCCCCAATGCGTTTGGCAGCTATGAAGAATTGCTGGCCTGCCGCGACATCGACGCGGTCTACATCGCGCTGCCATGTGCCATGCACGCCGAGTGGGCGATCAAGGCGGCCGATGCGGGCAAGCATGTCCTGTGCGAAAAACCTATCTCGATCAATTCAGAACAAATCGACCCGATCATTGAAGCCCGTGACCGCAACGGCGTGATTGTTTCTGAAGCGTTCATGGTGACCTACCATCCGCAATGGCACAAAGTCCGCTCGCTGCTGAACGAAGGAGCGATCGGAACGCTTCGCCGCGTGCAGGGGATTTTCACGTATCACAATCGAGACGCTCAGAACGTCCGCAACATCACTGAACTTGGCGGAGGAGCGTTGCACGACATCGGCGTCTATCCGACTGTGACGACTCGCTTCGCCACCGGCGCCGAACCTCAGCGAGTCTTCGCGTCGATCGATCGAGACCCAGCGTTTGGCACCGACATTTACGCCAGCGCTCAGATTGAGTTCCCCGGTTTTGAACTATCGATGATGGTTTCGACTCAGTTGGCGTTGCGGCAAGAGATGTCGTTTCACGGCGACGACGGCTGGATTTCTGTCGCGGCTCCGTTTAATGCAGGGCTCTATGACGCCGATGCCATCACATTGCATAGCGTTGATCGCCGCCAGGCTCAAACGTTTCGCTTCCCGGGCGTCAACCAATATCGTCTTCAAGTCGAAGCCTTCGCCCGCGCGGTCGCTGGCGAAAAAGCTGAAATCTTCACACTGGAAGCGTCACGGAAAAACCAACGCTTGATCGACACGATCTATCGTGCGGGAGAAAGTGATCAATGGGAGTCGGTGTAAGTGATTTTCGTAGCCTGTTCATTGAGTAAGTTATTGATCCGCAAATCCTAAGCCGAAACTCCAAAACCCAAAACTCCAAAACCAGACATCAACCCCATCACCACTAAGCCGATCAGAAACAAAGTAAATAACGCGATCAGAATGAACGCTACCGATACCAACACAGATCGACCAAACGAAGTCGGCAGCATCAACTTCGAGACGACTACCAGCGCAAAGAAAAATACTGTGAGCATGAGAGACGAGACCACAGCCTCACCCGGTACCAGCCCAACGAATTCGAAAAAAACAGCACCCAAAACAAGCGTGACCACGCTTACGATCACCGCAAGGAAGCAAATCCCACATGCCTTCAGATAGGCAGGCTCCGGGATTGCAACAGTTCTAGCAGCGGAGGCAGCCACTGCGATCGTCTGAGGCGTTGCGTATGGGTTGTCGGTTTCCTGCACCGCTACTTGGGCCGCTGGAGCTACCTCGTTTTGATGATCTTCACTCGAGGCGGCCTCTGGCGAATCGTCCTGCTGATAGCTGGGGTGGAACTTGTTGTAGAGTGCAACCGCCGCTCTCAGCAATACGCCCCCGATCAGCGTTGGAAAAATCAAATTGAACACTAACCCTATCAAGGCGAATACGCCAAACCCCATCGTTTTGCTTTCTTATAAATAATCGAATGGAGGCTGGCGAAACTTCAGTTCAGCAGTATCGAGCCCGGTCCAAAGGCGTCGTCGTCACCCGCTTCCCATTGGCGTCGCACCTCTCGCAAGCCGTAGCAGCATAGATCATAGCGTTCGCTCAAGCGTTCTAATACTTCAGCCGATGGAATCTCATCCTCGGGAGCCTCAATCGCACTGGCGATACGATACGAACGCTTGCCGTAACTGCAATACGTTTCGAATTGATCGGAAGTCGTGGCCTCGGATGATCGAAGGGATTCCGGATAAACGCCCGCCCAGAACAAAGTGAAGTCGCCAATATGGCGATGCAGTTCTCGTTTGGCATCGCCCAGCCTAGCGGACGCTTCGGCGACCATTTCGGGGACGCTCATCAAAGGCTTTCCGGTCACGCTGCGGACGCGGTGCATCACGTCGCTGCGAATCGAATGCAAAAGCAAGAGCGTCAGATAGTCGATCAAAGGCGGATCGACTACGCCCAGCTGAGACTGAAACGTACTCTCGGTCAGGCCGGCAAAGTAGCGGCCAATCGGTGTACGGATGGAATCGAAATCTTTTTTGCCGTGCATGGCATCGCCTCCGGAAACATGCGTGCGTCCAAAGGAGAACCAGTGGTTCTCTAAATCAACTGTAGTTCGGAAACTATGCGGAAGTCAAGGTAAATCGGGCAGAGCAACTCAAACCAAGCCAAAACTGGGTGGTTTAACAAGGTAAAAGCAATGCTGCCCAGGGAGCGGGCTCATGGATCAAGTGCTCAAAGATCAGAGCTCAAGGATCAGAGCTTAGGGCGGTACCCAGCTTTCAGACGCTGCAAA
>CAZLYM010000013.1:26281-32579 GCA_964563475.1 uncultured Pirellulaceae bacterium | reverse complement strand
CGAAGCTAGTTTGCCTCTCAACCACACGAGTCACTTGCCCACTAACTGGCGCACCTGACAGCAGGAGTCCAGTCGAGCTTGCACAGAGCCAATAAATCAGCACCAGGATGGTGCGTTGAAGAGTTTGATTATTCGTCATCGATTGATTCTCTAATTTGCTAGATCGTAGGAGGGTTTTGAAGAGTTTTGTTGGCCGAATCTTACCATTCTAGTCATTGGGCGGAAATCGTCCATTCCAATCCCCTCGGGCTAATACTCGACTGCGCCAAGATCTACTGGACACCTTCGCCGAAGAAGTCTCTGCCAGCGTGACTATTTGTGGCAATTTATAGGGAGATTGCTACCAAGAAATCTCAAAGAGATTATCGAGTCGTAAATAGCCGCCAATCCTCTATTCCTTGATTTCTTCCGATTAATTCGCTTTTTGTCGTTAAAAAGGCGGGTTTGCAACGCACCACAAAGTGGCGAAACGTGGTTGCTGTGGGTACTCTTTCTGGTTAGCTTCGGTGTCAGCAGCGGTTACGGTAAACCCGTCCACCAGCATCACTCGCCCGGTTGTCGGAACCGAAGCCACGTCTTCGACGACTCCTACTATGGCGGGGCCTTCAACAAGCTGTAGGTCAATCAGTGATTCTGCGGCAGTGGCGACGTGACAACAGATATCTCGCACCGCTTGCCATGAGATCTTTGCACGTGCACGGCAATAGGCGCCAGTATTGGTGCTGCAAACTTTTCCGCTGATTGCTGCCCACAATGCGGCGACGCGGGCCACAGCCGCTTTGCAGCTGCGCATTTCGGCTTTGAAGAATGCCTGAGAGATCAAAGCCCACAACGTAATCGCCAGAGTGTAAACGCAATCATCGTCTGCACCGAAGTCGATGCCATATTGATCGAAAATAGACTGCCAGTGATCGCAATCAATCACGTCAGCCAGTGGAAGATCGTCGCGCTGCAGCAAGCTGTTTTTGATCAAGTCAAACTTGCGGCTGACAAGAAGCTGAGCATCTGCTATTTCAGTGGACATTAAAAAACCCTCCCTGGTTCTTCACTGACCGCGACCAAGGAGGGCTTCAGTTTCTTCGTCAAGCGAAGGGCATCAAATTCAATTATTCGCAAGGCAACCAGAGATTTTCAAAATTACTCTGGTGTATCAATAGAGCCCCTACGCGCCGTGTAGAAAACTGACGCTCGGCAGTGCCATTCGTGTCAGGCATGCTCTGTAGAAAAGGTCTTGTTACGCTTCGTCGGCTGATTTTCCCCTACGCGATGGTGGTATCGCAGCTCAAAGTTGCCCCGCGGTGATGAAGGAGACAGGGTTTGTCGGTGTCTCAATAGCTAAAGAAAAACGTAGGAGCCACACGGTCTTGAGAAGCCGCGTGGGCAGGCCACGACAGATTAATGCGTGGCAAACTTTTGCTTGATCTTGGCTGCAGGAACTTCGGCAAGCCGGTAGATGGCGTACGAGATCACAACCGACAGGATCAGCGACACGATCGCGATTCCCACCATGCCCAACCCCGGCGCTGTTGCTTGGAGTGCCTTGATCACCACAAAGTGAACGAGGTAGAGCGAATAGGAGAGCACTCCCACAAAACGCACCCAGTTCCAATTCAACATTCTGAACGGACCCCAATCAGAAAACCGAATCGCCGCAATAAAAATTGGGAAAAGCGCGATGCCTTGAATAGTGTATCGAAACGTATCACGAAACTCGTCGGCTCGAATCACCAGCGACAGCAATAGTAATACCAATCCCAGCGGCAACAGGATGTATTTGAGGATACGGTCTGACACCTGCCAATCTTGCTCGACCGCGGGATTGCCAACAACCGCCAAAACGCAACCAAAAAGAATGCTGTCCAAACGCGTATCCGTTGCGAAAAAGATCCGCTCGTAAACAGCGCCCATACCAAAGACCAACAGGCATCTCCAGAGCAGCACCAACAAACAAATGCCCAAAAAGATCATCGCCTGCCGTGATGCACTAAGCTTGAGCCCTCGCAGGCCGACGAACAATAATGGGAACAGCAGATAAAAATGCTCTTCGACAGCCAGTGACCAGTAGACTTCCGTCCCAAAGGCCATGTATCGATTTCCGTATTGAATGTTGTGGTAGTTGGAGATGTGGAAAAACTGGGTCAGGAACGCTTCCAAGTGTCCGCCGACAAATTGAGTATAGACGCCCGCTGCAAAGGAAACGGCCACCGCCAGAAACAGCACCAAGTAGAACGGGGGCCAAATCCTCAACGCCCGCCGCATATAGAATTTTTTGAAATCGATTTTGTTCGATCGATCATACTCGCGGCGCAGGATGGTCGTGATCAAATAGCCACTGAGGAAAAAGAAGACCGTGACTCCGAACCCTCCCGGCACGAACTTCAACCCGACATGCGAAAGAAACACAATCAAGACCGCGACGGCCCTGATCCCGTCCAGCGAGGGAATGTAAAATTTGCTTGTGTTCGCCGTCATTGAAACAATCTGTCGACCGGGCCACGTTTGACAACTGTGCCTAGCCTAGTGCTGTAATGCATCTGAAAATACGAGTTGGCCACATGAGCCGAAAATTAGGCCGCACCGAAGCACTTGCCCAAAACCTCGCATGGTTTACTGGAAAAGTCCATTAGTATAGTTGGACAAAACCATACTGTAACGGTGAAAAGTGGTGCAATTTGGCCTCCTGCCCAAACCATCCAATCAATTGTGGTCCTAACACTCGACCACGTTGACCGCCAAACCGCCTTGGCTCGTCTCCTTGTACTTGGATGACATGTCGATGCCTGTTTGCCGCATCGTCTCAATGACTTGGTCTAGGGTGACTTTCATCTGATCCTTTTCTCGCAACGCCAACCTTGCCGAGTTAACCGCTTTGACGGCACCAATCGCGTTCCTTTCGATACACGGAATTTGCACCAACCCACCGACGGGATCACAGGTCATCCCCAAATGGTGCTCCATGGCAATCTCCGCAGCATTGGCGACTTGTGGCGGCGTCGCGCCCCAGACCGCTGCCAATCCGGCGGCGGCCATCGAACAGGCGACACCAACTTCGCCCTGACATCCCATTTCCGCACCTGAAATCGAAGCTCGTTGCTTGTACAGCAAACCGACCCCGCCCGCCGTCAATAAAAATGTATGGATCGACTGCACGTTTGATTCGTCTGTCATGCAATAGTGACGAAGCACCGAAGGAATCACGCCCGCTGCTCCGTTGGTTGGAGCCGTGACGACTTGCCCACCCGCCGCGTTCTCTTCGTTGACCGCCATTGCGTACACGTTCAGCCAGTCAAAAATTTCCTCCGGCTCGGCTTTCTGAGGTCGATCGCCGTCGCCGCCGCGTTGGAGCAACTTCCACAACTCTGGAGCGCGGCGTTTGACTTTTAGATAGCCGGGCAACATGCCTTCGGTTTCTAGGCCCCGATTGATGCAGGCGTTCATCACATCGGCAATGCGAGTCAGCCGAGTCTGGGTTTCCTCGCGCGAGCGTTTGCTGTCTTCGTTGCAAAGCACGACTTCGGCGATCGATTTGCTCCGGCGTTCGCAAATGGCAAGCAACTCTTCCGCCGAACCGAACGGCAACTGGACTTCGGCCCCGACTTGAACCAAATCATTTTCAGGTTTACTTTCCAGCTGAGCCGACGACGCAATGAACCCGCCTCCGGTCGAGTAGTACGTTCGCTGGTCGAGTTGTTCACCATCACCGTCCAAGCTAGTCATGACCATGCCGTTGGGATGAAGCGGCGAAGGGCTTTCGCGGTCGAGGATCAGATCGGCTTCCGGATCAAAGTTAATTTCTCGCCCAAGGAGCTGCAGTTTTTTTGACTTCCGGACCGCATCGACGGCTTCCTCCGCTGCGGCTAGATCGATCGAATCGGGTTCGAACCCCAGCAACCCCAACAAAACCGCTCTTGGTGAACCGTGCCCCTCACCCGTCCAAGCCAACGAACCCAATAAGCGAATTTGGACTCGTTCAACCGCATCGGAGCGATCAAGCTGCTTCAGATGTTTGACGTAGCGCGTTGCGATCCGCATCGGGCCCACCGTATGTGAACTCGACGGACCGATCCCGATTCGAAAAACATCCAGCACGCTTAACATTCACACTTCCTTTTGTTGGGTTGTGCCACAACTTGGTTGTCACCTACCAATATAGTCGCTGAAAGACCAAGTCCCTTACGCCATGGGCTACATCATGCCGCCACTATCTTGGCAAAACTTGTGGCAGGGCGTTGATGAATCGATCCATGCTATCGATCCAAGTCGCATGATAGCTCGCGCCGACCAAAGAAGCCACGCCCAAATAGTGGATTGCATTGAGCAAACTTATCGCGACTCATTGGCCACCAACGCGTAAGCAAGCACGCACGATTGCCGACGCGAACGGGCAATTCCGAGTGGATTTTCACTGTCCTAGATTCTTTGGATGTCTGAGCTACCGCACCTTCTGGCTGGGTGCCAGCACATCGATCTGAAAATCGATGTAGCGGGAAACTCCAATTCCTGAAAAAAGGAATGTTCGACAAGCAATTCCGGCGACCTTCCATCGTCACTGTGGAAAGCCAATGCGTTTTACACACCAAAATTGCGTTGGCATTTTGGCGTCAACAATCTCCAGCATCTAGAATAGAGTAACATTGGATTCAACAAGATCCCGAATTTGGTTCTTCATGGCCCTCTGCCTGCTAATTGTTGGGGTGAGTCCATCCATTCAAGTTTCATCAGTCCTGCGGCGAATCATTATGCCGAAACCTCCAACGATTACTGCTCAGGAAATCCGTGACATGCTGGAGAACGAAGAGCAAAGTGGCAACTTCGTGATTGTGGACGTTCGTTCGGAATTGGAATCAGGTATTTCGCTGATCCCCGGCGCACTGACGCGGACGGAATTCGAGCAAACGGCGGCCGATCATCAGGGCAAAAAAGTCATTGCATACTGCACGGTCGGCGTACGCAGTGGCAAGTTCGTCAACCAGTTGATCCGGCAGGGATGGAAAGCTTGGAACTACGAGGGCAGCATCATCGATTGGTGCAAGAATAAGCTTCCTTTGGTGTCGCCCGACGGAGCGCAAACGCAGCAGGTCCATACTTACAGCGCGAAGTACTCAGTTCCGGACGACTACAAAGCAATCTATTAGATTCTTTCGGAGCCCCAGCGTCCGAACTACTTACCCAGCATCGCGTCGCGAAAGAACGCTCCAGGATGAGTTGGCTGATAGTCGTAGTTCTTGATCAGCGCCGGAGTCCAATCGGGGTCAAAAATCCAAGCACACCAAGAAATCTTCTTCTTTTCCAGATAGGGGAGGAGCGCGTTCCGGAAAGCCCCGTCGTCAAACATATGTTTGTTTTTGGCGTCGAGACTGTACCCCATTTCGGTCGCAATCACTGGATAGTGACTTGCTAGAAATCCAAAATGCTCTTCCCAGTGAGGCTCTCTGGGGGGCCGGCATTTGCCGGGGTAGGGGTGAGTCACATAGGCAACGCCCTCTCGCTCGATTGGGTTGTCTTTGACCTCTCGAAGATCATAAGCCCAATCAAAACCGGCTACCAACGGAATCACGTTGGTGTCGTTTGCGTAGATAACGTCGATGATTTCTTCGACCATTGCCTTCCATTGTTCCCACGAGCAGTCACCATAATCGCCGTTGGATACTGAGGGCTCGTTGAACACTTCATAGAAAGCAACTGTCGGATTGTTGGCAAAACGTTCTGAGACAACACGCCAGAAATACAACGTTTCTTTCATGTTGGTTTTGTAAACGTTGGATTCGAACTTCCGCGTCCGCAAGTTGCCAATGCTATGCCAGTCGATAATGACATACATTTCCAGTTCGCCGCACCATTTGACAGCCTCGTCGAGGAGCTTGAGATAATTCTCCATCCCACGCTTTCTCAAATTTTCCGGGTGGATCGGAATCCTAATCAGGTTGGTCCCCCAAGACTTGATCGCCTCAAAATGTGCTCGGTCCCAGTGGCCGTCATTGACAATTTTATGAGGACCGGTGATCGCCAATCCTTTAAATACGATCTGGGTTCCATTTCGATCAACGAACTTGTTGCCTTCTACTTTGATGAAACTGATCTTGCTTTCTACCTTCTCCGGCTGCGGCAATTTTTTCTTGACGTCGTTCCATGCGTCAACTAACTGCTTCGCACTATGGAGTTCGCCAGCGTCGCCCCGCACAACATCGACCACCGTACTTTCACGGTCGATCAAAATGGTAAGTGGATGAGCGACTCGGTAACGAAGGGTACCTTTTTTTCGATTCGTGTTAAGGATTCCAAGCTGCTGGATCACTTT
>CAZLYM010000013.1:20728-26181 GCA_964563475.1 uncultured Pirellulaceae bacterium | reverse complement strand
CGCCCGCCAGCGAAGGGAACATGGACAGACAAAGCAATATGGCAAGCAGGCGAAACGCCATCTCAAATCCTTTTCGAACGATCGGTTCCAGTGGGCCAACCGACCTGAATTGATCAGTTGCAAAGTTAACAGGGAAGGACATTATAGCGGACGGACCGTATTCGTATTAATTCAGCCAATTCGACTTTGGCTGACGACTGTGTCATGCCTAGCTTTCAATCGGTGATTGGTATCCCAATCGCGCGCAGGCGAAAAAGCTTGAAACTAAATACCGAACCCTTAGTCATTTCATGATACGGCATTCGATCACGCGGCACGACGATCAATCGCGATCTGTCCTGAGCCACACTTTCTCGCGCTTCAGCAAAAGAGAAGCATAAATGCCCACTTTTCGAACTAAAAACCATGGAATTGCCAATATCGCACCGGCGGGAACCTGATCGCGGCAGTGAACTAACCAACCGAACACCAGGCCACACCCCATCATTACCGCTCCAGCGATAAGCAGAATCAACGGCAGCAGACTCCCTTCCAGTAAGGCCACGACGATGGCGAGCAAAGTCACAGCGCCCCATGCGATTCCCAACAACGCCAGTGGAGGAATACACAGATCGAAGGCCGCCCACAGCAAACCCGGACGAAACGAAGTAATCGACCTCAACACCATCTTCGGTGCGTTGGACATGATTGATTCTAGATAACCTTGCTCCCAGCGCCGTCGTTGCTGCACCAGAGTTCCCCATGCCTTAGGCACGTGCCCATCGATCCTCGCGTCGGGGCAGAATGTCGGCGGGTGACCTTTGTAGGCCAACTCCAGCCCCAAAGTCGTGTCCTCGGCAAGCGACTGATTGGCCACGTTGACTTGGCGAATCACCTTCCACGGAAAAGCCATTCCACTACCCGTCAATTGACATGGCATGCCGATACGCAACGATCCCAGTGGACGAATATGATTTTTAAACCAGAGCGTAAACGAAGAAGCGTTGTTGCTGGCCGCGCCATCCTCTTGCTCTCCGAAGATGTAAGACCCCTGGACCGGTCGGTTCAGTTTGGCCGCCTTGCCAGACAATTGGGCCAACGCATCAGAGGAAATTCGACAATCGGCATCGACAACGATCACAACCTCAGGCGGATCCTCTTCCAGTTTTTCAAGCGCGAACCGAAGCGCGTACGCTTTGCCTCGCTCGGTCTCACTGGTCCGCTCGAAAACTTCAGCGCCGTGGCTTCTGGCGACATCCGCCGTACCATCTTCGCAATTGTCGGCAATAACGATAATGCGATCGTTTTCTTTCGCTTGGCTTTTAACGTCGGTGATAATTCCCGACACGATTGCTTCTTCATTGTGAGAAGGAATCAAGACAGCAAGGCGCGGAAGTTGATCCCGGTCAATTTCGTATTTTCGGCCCGGTAAAAACGAAAAGAAACACTGCAATGAAAAGGTGACAACCGGAATCAGAACGATTACGGTCAGTACCATCAATAAAGCGGAAAGAAAAATCATGTTGCCAGTCGCCTGTTTTGTACGATTAGCTGGAGCGTTGTCCAGAAACGGTATGCAAGGTTCGGAGGGGGAATAATCGGGGTGGTTTTCAGCCAGATCGGGAACCGATTCCTAGTGTAATTTACGAGGCCACCCCGACCCAGCATTATACCCACTCGAGTCAGTAATCTGGCCAGAATGCGGTCGTCAATTTCGAACTAATCGGAGTATTTGGAAGCCCCCCATCCATCCCACATCGATTTGACAACGAACTCTCTCGATCACCGAACTGGCCGGATTAGACTGGGTTTGAGTTCAAATTTGGATGACCAAAGCGACTTTTCCAATATGCCAATCATTCGCTTGGCTAACCGTCGCTCGAAAGACAGAATCCCGCGCCCAATCGCACTACAAACGGTGACTTCCACACCGTTGGCGCACAGACCACGATCAGAGCTCCCAAGCCCCCGCCTACCATGCAACAAGTCAAAGAAACTCGGACCGAAAGAGTCACGTGCTTCGTGATGTTTTGCCTGATACTTGGGTTTTACGTGGCGACGCGACCGTTCAATCAGGCCGAAAGCTACGACAGCATTAACTACGCGCTATTCGCAGAGAACTTCCCGCTGGGCACTGCGCCCGATGCTCGCAACATTCTCTTTCACGCATTCAACCGAGCGATGTTTGTCGCGTTGGAATGGCTGGGCCTTGGTGTCAGAGGCCTAGAACTGATTGTCTCCATTAGTCTAGTGACAGGTGCCGCGTCACTGGTCCTGTTCGCACGATTGATGAAACGAGGCTTCGGAGTTTCCTCGTTCTCTGCTTGGATGGGTGCAATGTTCTTAGGACTTACTTACGGTTTCTGGAGGTACGCCGGTGCTGCTGAAGTCTACATTCCATCCATCTTTCTGATCCTCTGCAGCCTGACATTCATCTTCAAATTTCTAGATGACGAAAACAAAAATTACCGTACGCTGTTTGTGGCAAGCATTTTTTCTGGGGTGGCTGTTCTCTACTACAACCCCAACGCTATTGCGCTGTTCATCGCCACGTTCATATTGTTTTGTTCACGGTCACGTTTCTTTTCATTCGTTCGCTACTCAGTCGTAGGAGCCCTGGTCGTGGTCGCCGGAATCGTGGCGTCGTTCGTGATGATCAACGGCAGCTTTCCGTCACCTGAAGGAATCGTCGATTTTCTTGGTTCCAGAAATGGTGAGTTTCGTGACCGCCCATCCCTTCCGACTGCCATCGTCAAATCCGTTCTTGCTTTTGGGCATGATGTGTACGCCGCGCACTGGACCCGAACTCTGGATCCTGTTCGCACCGCCTTGGACCCTTTCATTCCTGGGTGCATTTACAACTTCAATGTTGTGGTCTTCGCTGGAAAAGGCATCCAATCGTTTACGGCGATCGCCGCAATCTTGTTACTTCCCATCGCCTTGGTGATTTTACGAATTCACTGGCTGGCGTCCCGAAAATGGAAATTTTCTCGGCCCAGTCTTGCTGTTTACTTTCTACTTGGCTGGTTTGCCTTGATGGTATTAATCGTTGGCACCATCGATCCTGGCAGTTTCGAGGCTTGGATTCCGGCATTGGTTCCGTTGGCAGGCCTGCTGACCGTTTTAGTCATTGAGCCATGCTACCAAACGGGGAACAAGCGAATCCTGCTCATCTTTCTGCTGCTGACGCTGGCCTACAACTTCTTCGGTGGTGCGATGATCTGGCGAAATAACGAGGGAGACATTTTCTTCCACAAAACAGCCTGGATTCGGCAAGAGCTGAACCAAAATGATACCGTGCTGCTAAACGAGTTCGATTACCGAGTGGTGGATTACCTGAACTACTATAGTGATGCTCGTGTTGCCAACTTGACCGAGTCAGACCGGATCATCATTTTTCGCAGCCATCCGGAGATTCGCTCCGTTTCGATTGATGAGTTCATGGCCAGTCACAAAAAAGACAAGTTCAGACTTTTCGTGATGGACGACGTCTTATCGCCGCCCACGGAAATTAAATCCTGTCGGTACGGCGAAGCAAGATTCGAGGCTGCATTGGGGCTCGCAAAGCGACTCAATCAAGATGCCGTGCTGGTCAATTCCGATGCGTTTGGAAAGACCTACCAAATCAAACCGAGCGAGTAGCATTTTTGCTCCCGTAGCTGCTAGCAGCAGTCACCAGTGACTGAGAATGCTGGCATAAATTGCCAGTGTTCCAGTGCTTTACTGGCAATTGCCTCATCCGGGCAGAAAACTCTTAAGAATCGATAAACTCTAGTCGATCCCAAAGGAGAACCCAATCCGCAAAGTCAGCCTTGCCTGACAATAGGTCGCGGATTGCGCTCAAGGAAAACCCTTCTTGGTTGGCTTCAGCCAAGCGGGCACGTATGAAAAACTCTTTGGTCGACAAATCCTATGAATCAATCAGGAATCCAGAAAACGCTCGGGGCAATGCTGCTCGCTTCGGGAGCGACGCTGGTGATCGTCATCTTAGGCGGTGAGGCGATCCGATCGCTCAAAGGCACAGGCTTCACGTACTCGCCAAAGAATGAAACAACCGGCAAGCCAGCATGGGACGTGGCACACAGCCAACCAACCCCAACCCCATCACAAAACAACTACGTGACAAAGAGCGGGAACTCCCTGCCCCAGCAAACCAATCCTATAAACTCAGGCCCAACGTTTGGTCAGTCGAGCCAAGTGAGCTACGTCGCCGATTCCAATTTTGGTGCTGAATCTAGGCCTCAGCAACCTAGCGGTCATTCACTGCAAAATCAGACCTACGAAGTTACCAACTATCCCTCTATCACATACTCAGAGCTTCCGCAGCCCACTCCTCAGCAAGCCGATCCGAATCAATCGGCCGTTCCTCGACGAGCAGTTCCCAGCTACCCACCGCCACAAAGACTCGCTCTCCCTGAAGCCCAAGCTCAAGCACAAGACTCACCCGCCCAATCGATCACTACAGAACCAGCGATCACGTTAGAACCAGCGATTCAGCCCGCCGAGCCCACATTGGCTCAACGGCCATCAAACGAAACGTCTGACCATTCTGCGCGTGCCGAGTTCGCTCAAGAACATTCAGAGCAGGAATCAAGCGAATCATTCAGCGTCTTGCAAACCAACTTTGAAACTCGGATCCTCAAGCCCGACTCACGCCTTTCCGCTCCTCATCTGACCAGCCAGATTCGAATCGACAAGCAAGGCCTCAAAATTTCTGAAGATACCGTCGACAGTGAAGCGCTCGTAGAACTAGTACCGGAACCATCGGCCAAGGCGGCACCCGCTCTTAGTTCGGTGCAGCCATCGGCCTTGCCTCGTCGTCGGGCCCACCCTCAAGCCGAAGCTAGTGCCCGTAAGCGGATCCAATACGGAGAATCGTTATCGCGCCGAAGATCTTTTTACGCAGCCCGCGAGGAGTTCATTCTGGCGTTGTTGTTGGTATCAAACTCACACGAAAACGAGTCCACTCACAACACCCGTGCCGACCGTCTTGCCCAAGCATTGACCGCCATGGACGAGATCAATGATTTTACGTCGATGCGTAATCGGAATGGCAATGATCCTCGCTTCCAGCAAGCCGTCGAATCACACAAAACCCAACTGCTTGCTGGATCAAATCTGGCTGCGATTTCTCCGCAAAAAGCAATCGACCTGTACTGTGGTTACGCACAATCACAACTTGAGCAAGCCATTGGCCTTTCCGCCGCAGGAAGTGAGGCACTTCATGCGTTGGGGAAACTGGAACTGATGGCTCCCAACACCAATTCGCGGCATGCTTCAATCGGCCAAACGAAGGCACTTGTGTTCTTTAGGTCTTCCATGAGCGTGAATCGTTCGAATGCACTCTGTGCCAACGACTTGGGAGTCCTACTGTTTAACATGGGGCGATTGGATGAAGCCGAGAAAGCATTCAGGCTTTCACTGGGCTCTACTCAGTCTCGTCTGGTGTGGAACAATCTTACATCGGTGCACAG
>CAZLYM010000013.1:6015-20628 GCA_964563475.1 uncultured Pirellulaceae bacterium | reverse complement strand
CATCAATTTTTTGACTCGGACCCGTCTCTTCATCAGGAAACAATTTCGTTTGATGCAGCAAGTCCGCCAGCATCCTCGGAACCCGAACAGACGAAATTCATGTGCGGCGTCGACCAGTACAGCAACGGTGGTCTAGAACCAAAATGGCGCAACGCAAGAGAAATTCCGTGGGAAAATTACTCCTATGGCGAATACATCGGACCGCCACGCACCCCACATATCCCAGCCTACAGGCTGCGTGTGAATGACCGGGTTGAATTCGTGTTTCAAGTGACACGCGACCACTTTGGCCAGGACTATGTTTTGTCCGCAGGTGACACGATCAGAGTCACGTCTCCAGCAGACGAAAGACTGAACGAGGCGACCCGTTTAGATGGAGTCACCATCATGCCCGATGGCAATGTTGCCTTGGACCTGATTGGAAACATCAGAGCAGCTGGCAAAACAGTGGCACAGCTTAGAGCAGAACTGGATGCGATGTACTCCCGGTTCTATAAAACCAATCCTAACGTAGTCGTCTCCGGGGTCGAAACCGGTACTCGACTAACCGATTTTCTGGAATCGATTGACTCGCGAGCCGCGGGCGGGCTTTCCCGACAAGTCAACGTGAACGCCGACGGGACTCTCCGTTTGCCTCTCGTCGGAACAGTGGGGGTCGTTGGTCTGACGCTGGATGAACTGGAGCGTGAAATCAACATGCGTTACGCTCAGCAAATTCAAGGCTTACGAGTCACACCTATCTTGGCTCAGCGTGCTCCAAGATTCATTTATGTAACTGGCGAAGTCAGCACTCCCGGTCGTTTCGAACTGCCGGGACCAACCTCCGCCATGCAAGCGATCGCGTTGGCGGGTGGCTGGAACAATGGCGGGAATCTACGGCAGATCGTCGTCTTTCGACGGGACCAAAATTGGCGCCTGATGGCAATCAAGCTTGACTTAGCCGGTGGGCTCTTTGGCAAGCGGCCGATCCCTTCAGGAGAAATCTGGTTGCGGGATTCAGATATCGTGCTCGTACCAAAGACGCCGATTTTACGTCTTGCTGACGCGGTTGATCTGTATTTCAGAAGAACGCTATACGGAATCTTCCCGGCAGAGCTTGGCGTGTTTGATGCCCAATCGATTGGTGGAATCTCGCCGTAACGTCGCACCGGCTCTACAGTCGGGTCAAAGTCAGGCCTGACTGAATATTAGCTTGATTCAATCAAGTATTTTTCTACCGCCGCTCGCATTGAAATATCGGCTTCGTTTTCGTCGAACGCGCGATCCGCCATGGCGCGCCGCCGATCGGTTGATAATTCTGCTGCGGCACTCAAGCAGTCAGTCAGGCTATCGAAATTAAATAGCAGACACGAAACCTTGTCTTCAAGCTGAAATCCCCGAGTACCAAAGTCTTGCGTCAAAACTGGCAACCGAGACGAGATGTACTCGCTGTTTTTCACGTTTGCTCCGGAACCTTCGAACACCGGGTTCAAGGCAAAATCCGCGGCCGCGAGGTAGGGTTGAATCGAATCGACAAAACCGGTCTGGCAAATCCGTGCGTCGTTAAGTTCTTGCGCGGCCTCGCCATCTGATTTTTCCCCGACGGTACCCACAACAATAATTTTTACCTGTCTGTCGGTTAAGAAGGCCCGCTCGCGTTCACAAAACTCAATCAAGCGAGTCAATGCGGAGCGATTGGGGCCGAAATTGCTTCCGGTAAAAACCAACAAGGTCTCACTCTCGCCAACGCCAAGTTCCGTTCGAGTGGCTTTTCGAGTTTCAGGATCTAACTGATAGTCTTCTGGAAAAATTCCGTTGGGAACAAGCACAACCGAATTGAGATCCTCGAAATATTTCTGGTCCGCTGGAGCGCAGGCTATCACTAGGTCCGCTTTTTTGGCCGCACTTCGTTCCAACATTCTCACAATTGGAACGAGGACCGCCGAAATGGGAGACTTTTCCCAAAGCTGGTGCTCGACATTGTGGGTATTCAGGTGCCACGGCTTGCCAAGTCGCATCGCGATCGGATACAGGAAGGGAAAATCAACAATAACAAGATCAGCGTCATCAGCCAATTCGCGAAGCTTCTTAGGCGTAAAGACTCTGGCAACCAAATGACTCCACAGTGGAGGTAGTTGGAATTTATAGGCGAACCACTGACAAACACCGAAGAACGGTCGGCGGTCGATGAACTCATTGACGCCACTTGCCGACACCGTTACGCCACTTTTCTTTCTAGCTACGTAATCTTTTTTACGACCCGTGAAAGCGTAGATTGAAACGTCATGCCCCGACTCGGCAAGGGCTCGCGCAAACGCTCCCGTCCGTATTTGGCCGCCTGATATGGTCGGATAAACTTGTATTTCTGAGAGAAGAAGAATTTTCATCGGTCGCGTTTATTGATTGGTTTACTGCGCAGTAAATTTACCGCGTAACAAAAAGGGTCAAGCAAGCTGTTTCAAGTGATCATTGCGGCTACGTTGGGCGTTCGCCGAAACTTTAGGTCCATTCCATGAATGTGCCGCCAGTGCCATAAAAAGGAAAGCAGTAACAGGCGACGCGCCAGTCAAGCCCGACTCCGTAAATCCGCGGAGCAGACAGAAGAATACACCGCCGACAAGAAACAGGTACGCAGGGTCCTTTGTGACGCGAGAGAGAAACGATGCGTACAAAAACGTGCCAACGATGATGGTGGCAAACATCGCCATGCCAATGATTCCAAGTTGTAATGCGGTATCAAGGTAAGACGAGTGAGCTTCACTGATCACCCATTCCTGTGAAACCGCAATTTCGTAAATGTGCTTGGGCGTCCAGAACGCGCCAAACCCAAAGCCCTTCAATGGGCTACGTACTAGGTAGGCCGAGAGATCCTCCCACAGGGGAAGTCGCCCCGTCAGCGACGAACCCGTTTCCTCGGCTCGTCCCAACAACAGGACGTCCGAGTTCGCCGTGATCGGGTTGAAGTCAGATATAATGCAAATAAATACGATGGTTGCGAACAACCAAACGCCACAAATTGTTCCAATCACGATATTTCGGATCGGTTGTGCTGCAAACCAAATGATTCCCAACGCCACCGGCACGGCACCGGTCGCGCTACGACATTTGGTGAGCACCAAGAACAGAAACAGCAAGCCAAAAATGCCATAGTATGTCACTTGAGACGCGGGCTTGATCCTCGCCATCGTGTACGCCGCGATGCAACCCATCGCCAGATTAGCGGCCTGAATATTTGGATGCACCGTGCCCGCAAAACGATACGCGCCCGTGTGAGGGCGAAAGGATCCGTAGAAAATCTCTGCGCCAATCCCCACGACCAAATAGCCGACCGCCACCAGCATCGCTGCGAGAGCTGCATCTCCAACGCTCAAGAATCTTGAAAAGCCAAAACAACCAAGGACGCAACAGAGTACCAAAATGTATCGACGCATCGTCGTTCCCGGATCGATCGACCAAGTTGTACTCGCCCCCGCCCACAGGACATAAAGAGCGATCAGAACAACCGGTAAATTAACGCGGAACCTTCCTGTCGTGCCAAAAACCAAACTCATCGCCCCAACGAAAGCGAGGCTAAGGAAGGAAATCTGGCGCAACTTGTTGCCGCCATCTGCCCAAGCTTCCTGATCTTCAATTTCGGCCACAAAGCTATCACCGATGTTCTTACTCATCGCGAGCGTGTGCTCGGAGACGAAAAAAGTCCCTCCGATCATGATCGCCATAAAGATTGATAAGACCACCGGCGAAAACAGCCACGAAGAGAGGGTACGACCTTCACTCGCCTCGCCAGCAAGGTGAGCAGGACTGATTAACTCAGACATTGCTTCCTCCCGCCGTCGGATTCGCACTGAGGAACTTGAACACGAGTCCACTTCGCAGAACGGCGCTGACCGCTGATCCGATCAACGTTGTCCAAGCGGCACCCACGATTCCATAAGGAAAAATCAGCAAAACGGCCGCAGTAATGGTGACCAACATCAGAATCACATCCACGTAAAAATTGGCTTTAATTTTTTCCATGGCAAAGAGGCCGCCGCTGGCAGTGTGTGAGAAGCCTTCAAACAACTTGGCAACGGCCAGCAACGTTAGCGTGACTTGCAGTCCCGCGTAGTGATCGCCGAAGATTTTGACAGCAACCGTTCCCCCAAAAACGCTGAGGAAAACCGCGAAGCCTCCCACGGCGAATAGGAAGATGCCGTACATCTGTATCATCAATCGCCTGAGGCCTTGGTTGCCGTCGTTCACATAAACACTGGCAGCCCGCGGGGTCAAAAAATTCAACATACCGGTATTAAAAATGTTTGCGATACCCACAAGCGTGACGCAAGCGGCAAAATAACCAGTGCCTTCGGTCCCGGCAGTCGTCAGCAGCAGCCAAGGCAACAGATAGGAAGGCAACGAGCCAACAAATTGACCTGAGACAGCCCACTTCCCGAACGTCCAGTTTAGCTTCAAGTCATCGGCAACCCGTTGTGTTTGAAAATCGATGGATGGGCCACTGTGAACGTACCAATATCCCAGTGCCAACAGACAAGCCAAACCGATTGCGATCCACGCGGTCGCTCCCGAGAGAATTCCCAAGTAACCGAAAAGCAACAGCACACCAATTTGAATAACCGAGATTCCTGCATCGATCCCTAGGACACTGGCATTTTTCGAATGTGTGAAGCAATAGTGCCGAGCGACTTCCCGAATCAAAATCACGGGCATAAACATCAACAGCACAAACAAAGACGGAACAACTTCAGGCGAAACCCACCCCGCCCACGCCGCCGCAATCTGCAGAAGCAAATAGATCACGGCGATGATCAGGAACCCACACTCTTGGACCAAGCAACTACCGCGATAGGCCGCCATACCATCAGCGGTCTGGCGATGTTGGTAGATCGTGTAGGGGGTCGAAACCAGTTGCTGCTGGAATCCTCGCGCAAAGAGCACCAAGGCCAATCCAATGTAGTAGACGCCAAGCTCAGACGGAGCCGAACGTCCAATCAGGACACTGGTTGCGAACCCGGCAACACTAACGATCCCCTGATCAAAAAGGCAGACCAGCGCATCGCGATTGGATAAAAACAGCTGGAGCAACTTATTGTCCGGCTGAGAAATTGGTTTATCCATTTGCACTGTCGAGCACTTCAACATAAGGAGAAGAATCAGAAGCAGCTGTCAGAAACTCGTTGTTGGCAAGCATCTCCCGTTGCAGATCGTCGTCGGTTTCCTCGTCTTCAGGCTGCCGTGTAAAAAACAGCTCCAGTAACAGCGCTATCATCGCAGCACCCGTCCCACCAGCAATCAAGCCCATTGCTCCGATCACTGTTTTCTTCGGACTGACCGGCTTGGGTACAAAACTCGGTTCTTGAACCACGCGAACGTTGGTGAACTGACTGCTGTGCAATGCCTCATCGATCCGAGTCTGCTCGTAGAATTCTTTATATTGAGTTAAACTGTTCGCCGCTAATTGAACCTCCTGTTCCAGCTGTTGAATAATGACCTCGTCACGATTCAACTTAGCCGCTCTTTCAAGCAACTGACTCAGCTGAGCCTCCAACTCCTTTTTCTCGGCGATCATCGCCGACAGATTCGCTTTGGTTTCTAGGTAGTCGGCGCGAACGCTCTGCAGGTCCAGCGGGTTGGTTTTTATGATCCGATCAAACTTGTCGACCATCGCTTTTGTCGCGGCCAACCGACCTTCCACGTTCATCAAATTCGTTTGGACTTCGTTCGTCTGTTCTTTCAGGTTGTCTTTCGCGCCCTCGACTGAAACCACACCAGCTTCTTCTTTGGCAATTTGCAGCGCTTTCATGGACTCGCGCCACTGGACCTTCGTCAGTCGTGCCTGATCCTTGAAGAACTGATTGCTCTCGGGTGTCTGATGCGCTCCGGTGTGCATCGTTTTATAAACGTCCAAGTAATCTTTGACGATCCGCTGTGCGAGCTCCGGACTCGGTGCTTCCGCATGAAGAGTCAGAACACTCGATTTTCGGGCGCTAATCACGTACAGGTCTTCAACAAGCTGTTTGATCGCTTTCTGACGCGGCGAGTTCTTGTAGTCCGTCTCGGGAAACTCATTCTCCTCAAAAACTTCGCCGGTATAGGCAGCGTCTCCGAGAATGACCTCCGGTCCAATCCGATCAACGATTTTCTCAAAGATCCCTCTGCTATAAAGCATGTCGCGGATGGAATTGATCTCGTTATCACGAGACTCCAAGACCGAAACTCTGCTTCCCGTGGCAGCCGTTGGATCAAGCGAGACCGTTTCTCGACCAAGCTTTACGAAAATCATGGCCTCTGATTCGTACGACCGTGGCAGATAGATCATGGCCAGCACGGCAGCACCAACGGTCAGGAGAAACACCAACACAGCCGCAAACCAGTGATTTCTGGCTGCGCGGATGAGGGTAGAAACGGAAAATAGGTTGGGATCGTCTAGGATCATTAGTGCGGACCAATCGCTAACGGTAAGGAAAGATCGAGGAGTTCGAAACAGATCCTCTGATACTAACCAAAACCATTTAAAAAACACGTCATAATTTTCCCCCTTGCTGAACTCAAGGTTTCAGTTACCCTTTTCGTTCCAATTATACTGGAAGCATGGGTTGTTCTGCGATTTGCGCCGTGGGATGCTAAAATGTAGCCAAAAAAGGAACCACCTAATCATCCGGTCAATGACGCCTGAATAGCCCTTGTGCCAATTTAGAATTTGCGCGGGGTTTCGAGAAATCTGGGAATAAAACGGAACTCGATGGTAAACTAATTCACCCATTCTGTGCGTAGAAGAAAAAACGAACGAGACAGATTGTTCGCAGCAATCATTCGGCTCACCTAAGTCACCTCTGCTTTGTTATCCCTCCAGCTGAACATCGTCCATGGCGAACGACACGACAATACGACTAGCCACTGACTCACACACAGCAGGAGTTCCGATCGATTCGGGCGCTGTCGCCAAATCGGAAGAGATACAAACCCAACCCCATCACCAGGGCCGTTCGTTTGCATCGGTTGAAATTCGAGGGATGCGAATTGATGTCGTTTCACGTCAACAAACTGTCGACCACCTGATCCAATGCTCGGATCGGAACATTGGTGGCTGGGTGGTAACGCCTAACCTAGACATTCTCAGACGGTACACCAAAAGTGTTTCATTCAGAAACCTAGTTGCTACATCCACACTGAATGTTGCCGATGGAATGCCACTCGTTTGGGCCAGTCGCGTTATGGGGCGACCGCTACCAGAACGGGTCAACGGCACTGACTTAATGGTCGACGTGTGCGAAGCCGCTGCAAAGGCCGGAAAGTCCGTTTTCTTCTTAGGTGGAAACCATGGTTCGGCGGAAAAGACGATTGAAGTTCTGTCAGCACAATTTCCTGACCTAAAAATCGCAGGGCACCATTGCCCGGAATTCGGGTTTGAAAACAATGTGGACGACATCTCGGAAATCGCAAACATCCTATCTGCGGCGAAACCTGAAATCGTTTTTGTAGGCTTGGGATCACCGAAGCAAGACGTGCTGATCAACATGCTTCGCTTGACGTTTCCCGAGGTCTGGTGGCTGGGCATTGGAATCAGCTTCAGCTTTATCGCTGGTGAGTTGCCGCGTGCACCCGAGTGGGCCAAAAAGAGTGGCTTAGAATGGCTCTATCGCCTGATCTCTGAACCCAAACGACTGGCCAAGCGTTATCTAGTGCAGGGACTCCCATTTTTCATTGGCACATTGCTGGTAGCTGGGTATCAACGGCTTTTTGGCCGTAAGTCATAGCGTTGCATTAGGCCGGTTTCTGGCCAGTTCTAAACTGGCTTTCGCCTTGCAAAATGAACTCTTGACGCATGAATCGGCGATTAGAACGGCGCATGAAAAAACCAGCCGGTCTCGTACAAGCCCGGCTGGCATGATTATTCATTGATACCGTGAAAGGTTTATTCAACCGCCTCGCTGGTAACCATCTCTGTGCTGGCTGAAGGAGTGCTTCCTTTGTCATCTTTCATATCGGAACGCAGCTCGGCACGTCGCCCGGCCTCAGCCAGAACTTTAGCAGCCAATTTGAGCTCATCGACGCTGAAGAATCTCTCGTAGTAGCCGCCCATTCGCTCGACCCGGTTCATCGTCACCATGCTCTCGAAGGACAAATCGTCCGTCAAATGCCATGTCGTAGCCTGAGCCACATTCTGAGTGATCTCGTCGTTAGCCAACATGCGAATCGTTTCCGCAACTTTCGCATCCTCGGTCAAGTTCTCAAGCGGTTGCACTCGGTACTCGATCGCCGAGCGAGGATCTGGTTTTCCATGTTCCAGACAAACGGTTTTGATCTGTAGTTTACCAGATTTTCCAGCAGGGATATTGAAGACACCACCACCGCCACCGCCGCCACGACCGCCGCCGCCAAAACCACCACCGCCGCCACCGCCGCCGATACCACCGCCGATACCTTGGCTTTGACCTCCTTGGCCACCGCGACCACCGCCACCACCACCACCGCCGCCACCGCCACCATTGAATTGCCTAAGCACTGGAACGGCGGAAAAAGTCGCTGGCATCTGAATCGCTAACGGCTTGTCCGTCTTATTGGTGACAATCAATGTCGAGTCCGCAGCGTCCTTGGCCTTGATGGTGACATCAACGTTTCCGGACTGCATGCCTTCGAACATTTCGACTGGTTGAAAACCTTCAACTGGCTCGATCGTTTTCGTAATCTTTGAAAGACGACGCTGCTCGATCCACTTGGCGCGTTTTTCATCTTTGTCAGTGTCGACCGCCATAACGATCGAGCACGTGGCTCCTGTAACAAATGCAACAGTGGCCAGCTTGAGCCCATGGCTCAGAATCCAATTCTTCATAATCGTTCCTCGGTGATATGAACCGCCACTTGCCCGTAGCGATCGTTTCCCGTGACTTCGGTAATTTTAAACGTGCACCGCTTCCGACGCACGTTCATTAACTAAGAATAATACCTGCAAAACCGCTCAATTCCACTCAAAATCACGAGGTTTACCCATTCCTGCAGTGAACGGCGAACCGACACACTGCCAATTAGGCATTTTAGGGCGGAATCCCCGCGATTGGCGGGGTAAGCAGCCACGAAAAACTGCCGCACGGTATTGTCCGTTACAGCCAGCCAATCGCTACGAGGCTGTATCGGACAACCATCCCGGCCGCCACCACACTGACGATGCTCATCAGCTTGATCAGAATATTCAGACTTGGGCCACAAGTATCTTTGAAAGGATCGCCAACCGTGTCGCCCACGACCGCCGCTTTGTGAGCGTCAGAACCCTTGCCACCCAAATGACCGGCCTCAACGTACTTTTTCGCGTTGTCCCAGCTACCACCGGCGTTGGCCATGAAGATCGCTACGCAAAATCCGCAGCACAGCGTCCCGACTAACAGCCCCATGACTCCCCCGACTCCCAGCAGCAATCCAACACCAATCGGTGTCAGGATCCCCATCAACGACGGCAGGATCATTTCACGCTGCGCCGCGAGGGTACTGATCGCGACAGGCCGAGCATAATCTGGTTTGGAGGTCCCTGCCATAATGCCTTTGTCTTCTTTGAACTGACGTCGAACTTCTTCGACCATGCCAAACGCTGCTCGGCCGACTGCCTTCATCGTCATGGCACAGAACACGAACGTTGTCATGCAGCCAAGAAAAATACCGATCAAGACACGCGGGTTCAGCAACGTCGCATCATAAAGCCGAGCGATATCGGGCATCGTTGCGAGATTGACTCGAACCAACGGATCTTTGGAGACCGCGATTCGAACACCATCCTCATGATTTTCAAAGAGTGCCGAATCAAGCTGAGCCGGGTAGGCGTCAGCGGGTTTCCAAATGTCCGCGACCGCTGACTTCCGAACGTACTCAGGCATCACTAGGTAACCGGCCACGTCGCCCGCTTCCGATTTACGAGCAATAAAGTTCTTGTTCAGTTGGTAGAACGTATCCGCTTCGGCAAAGACCCCTGCGACATCTGCCGATCGAGCCCAGTTTTCGTATCCGGTTTTCACCTGTTCCACATACGCCGCCAGCAGCGCGAGCGCCGTCAATGCCGCCGATCCGATTGCAAAACCTTTGCCGGTTGCCGCCGTGGTGTTGCCAAGACTGTCCAAAGCGTCTGTTCGCTCTCTGACAACCGCGTCCAGTTCAGACATTTGAGCGTTTCCACCCGCGTTGTCGGCAATGGGACCATAGGCATCAGTTGCCAGCGTAATGCCCAAAGTCGACAACATGCCGACGGCCGAGATACCAACTCCATACAGCCCCAGCGTGAACATACCCGGATCATCGAACTCAAATGAGGTCGCAAAACCGAACGCCAACAACATTCCGACACAGACGATAATGACAGGAAACCAGACGCTTTTCATGCCGTCTGCCACGCCACCGATGATGACCGTCGCCGCTCCAGTCTGCGCCTGATCGGCAAGTTTTTGAGTCGGTTTGTATTCGTCACTGGTCACGTATTCCGTCCATTTCCCGATCGCCCATCCGGCGAACAGTCCGGTCGCAATGCTCCCAACGATTCCCATGAAGCTGGTACCCAGCAGCAACCAAGTCGCCAAGGCGGACCCAACAAAAGTCAACACCATGGAGCCATCGATACCACGGCCCAACACCTTCAGCAACGCTTTCTGACTGGCATCATCATCCGCTTTGACCAGAAAGATACAGGCGACGGACATCACGATACCGATAGCGGCGACCATCAGTGGCAGGAACAAAGCCGCGATCTGCCAACTGGCGGGATCTGCCGAATCGCCCGGCAATTCAACCGTCGCCATCGCAGCGACTCCCAGCGCGGCAGTTGCCAAAATCGAACCACAATACGATTCGTAAAGATCGGCACCCATGCCCGCGACGTCTCCAACGTTGTCGCCCACATTGTCCGCGATCGTGGCTGGATTGCGCGGATCATCCTCTGGGATCCCTTGTTCAACTTTTCCGACTAGATCAGCGCCGACGTCAGCCGCTTTCGTGAAGATTCCTCCGCCCACGCGAGCAAACAACGCTTGGCTTGAGGCTCCCATCAATGAGCACAACATCGTGACGGTGATGGTATTGAGATCCAGATGGCAGATGAAACGTAAAATGCCGTACCAGACCGCCATGTCTAGCGTCCCCAGACCGACAACAGTCAGCCCCATCACAGCACCACTGCGAAAAGCAACTTGCAGTCCATCGTTCAACGACTTCATCGCTCCGGCCGCAGTACGACTACTGGCAGCCGTTGCGGTCGTCATGCCAATGTATCCCGCAAGGCCCGACCAGAAGCCGCCGGTCAAAAACGCAATCGGAACCCAATATTGCTGAATGCCGGCACTACGAGCCCACAGCAGAAGCAAAAACACGATGACGAAGTAGATCGAAACGACAAAATATTGCTGCTTCAAATAGGCCTTCGCACCCACGGTCACATGGTTGGCGATCTCGACCATGCGGTCGTTGCCCGCATCGGCTTTTTTCATTTTGCGAAAAAAAGAAAAAGCGAAACCGAGTGCCGTCAATGAAGCAGCCAGCAAAATGGCCCAATAAACCCACTCGACCGTCGCAGGTTCAGCACTTCCTGACGCCATACTGGCTATCGACGGGGTTGGCGTCTCCACCGGATCAGCGGGCGGCTGACCAAAAGAAAGACGAGCAAAAAGCAGCTCGATCACGAAAACTTGCAACAAAACACGGGCAGAACGCGGGCGAAGGGCCCGAAACACGCTAATCAACATTCAGTTCACTTTATATGTAAGTTAAAGGCAGTTAGCTCCCTATTAAAGCTACTATGATCTACAAAAAAAACCCCAGTCCCAAAATTTTCTTGAGTTTTTCAGTCAGATTTCGGCCCGGTCTTCCAACCGCAAAAATCAGAGCCTCTCCTATGGGTGTTCGACCACTTTGGGCGCCATTTGTGACGCGCGGCGTGGACTGCAAGTGTCACTGCGGCAACAATCGACGCAATTGAGCTTCAACCGCGAGTCGATCGCGTCGGTTAAAGCTGGTTGGGACGCAAAAACCAAACGTCCTCCGCTGCGTAATGATCATGTTGCTGCGGATAATGTCACCGCGCAATGATGATGTTTAAGGCGGCAGGCGAGATGAAACCTACCTATCGATAGCTCACAAACGCAAAGGATTGAGTATGCTGTTAGGTATATTTCTTTCTGCCACTCGCCCAATCAACAATGCTTGAACCAACTAGCGATTTTCCAACTGTGATCAATCGCGTAGAATGCGGTCAGTCTGTCAGGCAAGGCAGCAAGCACTTGTCCAGTAATAAATGAACCGATTCAACTACGTCTCGCTTGCGTAAAATCGATTAATCATCATTTTATTTTGGTAACTTGTTTATTCGCGAGTCCTCAGTTCATATTTGTTCTACCCCGATAACCGTTTTTCAATCTGGAGTCCTCCATGCCCTCGTCACGAAGGCTGAACTTTCGTCCGATGTTTCTTCGTTCGGTATCCCTTGTAAGCATCGTCATGCCGATGCTGTTCCTGACCTGTTCGCTAGTCTTGGGCCAGCCTCCAGCCGCCGCACAATCAAGCGCCGGCGATGCAACGCTTGATGAAGCATTTTCGATGAAACTGTCGGCCAAGTCGACTCGCGACTTGGACAAGGTAGTCGACGCGTGCGAAAAAGCGATCGAAGAAGGACTTGACGAAGAAGGCGAAGAGCAAGCAAAACAGCTCGCTGCCGCAGCACTCTATGAGCACGCCGAACAACTCTCGCTGCCCATTCTCGTCCCTGCAGGTACAGAAAGAGACCGTAGGTGGCAGGTCTTTCGACGCCAAGCTCTCAGTCGTTTGAAAAAGGCGACCGAATTTCAACCCAAGATGGGCTCCGCTTGGCTACTAATCACGAAGCTTCACGACCTGCCTGGAGGTGATCCCCAAGCTGCGGCAGTCGCAGTTGAAAAAGCGATTGAATTGGCAGGCGACGACCGACGTCAACTTTCTGCGGCGTTGCTCCTGCGTGGGATAATGGCTCGCAAGACCGGAGATGATGACACCTTACTGGCCGATTTAGATCAAGCGATCAAAATCGACCCAGAGAACATTGAAGCTTACCGGTATCGGGGCGAATACTACCTTCGCAAACGTGAACCTGAAAAAGCGTTGGAAGATTTGAATCATTGGCTGGACGCTAGTCGCAGCACGGCCGGATCAATTTCGGTCGTCAATGGTCTGATCTTGATGGGTGACAAGTTTGATGAAGAGATGCAGCAGGCGGCGTTGGAGATTCTCAGTAAAGCAATTGAAAACGACCCCAAAAACCCAGAACCCTATCTCACTCGTGCCAGAATTCATGCGATCCTAGAAAACACCGACGCAGCGATCAATGATATCGATGATGCGTTGAAGTTGGATCCCGACAACAAACAACTAGTACTCGTGCGAACGCAATTGCTGATCAGCGCCGACCGAATGGACGAGGCAAACGAAGCGATCGATAAGTTTCTTGAAAAAGACCCAGATGATCTGGACATGCTTCAGCTCAAAATGTCAGTTCTCATCAACGAGGCGGATTATGCAGACGCGATCGTAGTACTCAGAAAATTGATCCGTCAGTCACCCGACGACATCGGCTATCGACGCCAACTGGCCGCGTTGTACAACGCGGACGATCGACCGTCACAGGCCATTCGCGTCTACAGCAGATTGCTTGATGACGTTTCGGCCGAGCGTTTAGAAACCGCCGGAGATCAACAGCGGGTGTTATTATTGAGTACCCGCTCCGACTTCCTGCAAGGCCGTGGCAACGCCCGACTGTCGACCGGCGAGCACAAGGAGGCAATCCAAGACTATGACGAAGGGCTCGACCTGTGCTATCAGATGCGTGATTTGCTGGAAGAAATGGAGATTGAGCCAGCCAGTGAAAACTCAACGCTGATTGGAATTCTAAACAATTGCGCATGGGTTCTGGCAACGTCTCCTGAAGACGACCTCCGCGACGGCAAGCGAGCCATCGAGCTGGCAACCGAAGCAGCGGAAATGACTGATTTTAAACAAGCGTACATTCTCAGCACCTTGGCTTCCGGATACGCCGAAGAAGGTGACTTTGATGGAGCGCTCAAATGGATTGGCAAAGCGATCGCCGCCAATGCAAAAGAAGGCGAAGAGCTGGCCGACGACGATGGCGACGAGGATGCAGTCAGTCGCAACGCTGAACAAAAAATGAGCCTGCAAAAAGAAAAGGATAGCTACGTCGCCAAAAAACCGTGGCGAGAAAAGCAAGACATCGAGGCAGAAAAAGCGGCCGCCAAAGAGGCTGAGAAAAACAAAGGCAGTGACGACGCGAAGGACGCCGATGACGATAAACCGTCGTCCGACAACATGCAGGAAAAAAACGAAACCGACTCCAAAAAATCTGAAAAACCAGACGACGAAACTGATGGTGACACCAAGCCAAAGGACGAGACTCCCGAGTCGAAGCAAGATACGCCCGACGCGGACGACAAAGAACCCGGCAAAGACTCGGCCAATCCTAAAGACGATGTCGAGCCCAAAGCTGAACCGGACACGACGCCCGCGCCCGATAAAATTTGACCTAGATCCGATAGCACTCACGACTCCTGCCGCTATCGATCAATGACTGGATTGGACTGTTCGCTGAGCCGTGTTTGCGGTTTCCCCGTGTTTGCGGTTTCC
>CAZLYM010000013.1:4291-5915 GCA_964563475.1 uncultured Pirellulaceae bacterium | reverse complement strand
TGGATTGGACTGTTCGCTGAGCCGTGTTTGCGGTTTCCCCGTGTTTGCGGTTTCCTCAACAGAGTGCTTTCTGTTATTTTTTGCTTCCAATATGCTTTTCCGATGAGCGACCGGACAGATTTTTCAATTGAAGAAACAGACAGATGGAAATCCTGACCAGCGACCAATTGGTTGCCCAAAAGTGTACACTGTGCGAAGGTAGCAACTCACCGTGCTCGGTTGAACTTAGCCAACAACAGCTAAAAAATCTGCCCGGTTGGGAGTTGGGTGATGACCAGAAGAGCATCTCTAAAACGTGGACGTTCTCAAACTTTCTTCAATGCCTTGAATTCTGCAACCGGATTGGAGTCATCGCCGAAGAAGAGCAGCATCACCCCGACTTACACTTGACCGGATATAAATACGTTCGCGTCGATGTGATGACCCACGATATCGATGGATTAAGCAAAAACGATTTCATTCTTGCGGCCAAGATCAACCGCGTCGAACACGCTGGATGATTGGGTCGAGCGATAGCATGCCATGACTGCTTGGCATGCCGATATTCGGTTAGACCCTGCACATACTTTCCCCCACGTTGCCGCCTGCATCGGCAGTGGGTCCGGAAGCTGTATCGATTATCTGGATTGCACCCGAAGCGCCGCATTTGCGTCGTTGTCTTGTCATGCGGGCTGTATCAGTTGTTTCTGGACTGAAACTAATGCCGATGGTCTGGATTTTGTTCGTCGATACCCCCTGACAGGCTCAAGCTTTGCGTCGGTCGCATCGTCTATGCAGGTTGCTCGGAGATTCAAGGACGAATCCATCATGAGACTTTCTACTATTGTTCTGTTGGTACTGGCCATTTCTGTGGTCAATTTTTCTGGCTGCAAGGTCCGAGGCAAAAACGGCGCCGTTGCGAAGCGAACGGTTTCTCAGAGACTGCTTCGCCGCGCTCCGAGCAATCGGTCTGCTGAAGCGATTGGCCGTTCGCTGGCGACCCGCGGAACTGCCCAATGTGATTGCTTCACATGCCGATCCAAAAGGCAGCAGGTACAAGAGGAGTACACGATCGAATCGGCGCACACGCCGCTCGAGTACGAAATTGAACCTCAGACAATCTCTGTTGAGCAGCCAAACTCGACGATTATCGGTGCAACCATCGAGCAATCTCAAGTCTTGATTTCGGATCCGGCGCCTGCCACCCAAGAGGTTCACGGCCAGCTGATTGAAGACTCCGAATTGACTAACGAACTGCCAACCGAACCGACGGTTCCAGCTGTTCCTGAGCCAGCCAAACCAGAATTGCCGTCGAAGCTCGAAATCGATGGTCAGCTACAGCTGATTTCACCAAAGACTGGCGTCAACACCCAACAACCGCAACCAACGCCCGTCGTTCAATCGAGTCGGATCAAAGCCAAGCCCATATCGGCGAAGCTTCGAGAGGTACCGTCGGAGACTGAACAAGGTGCTCAGCCGGTTGTCAACGAATCAGTCTTCCAACTGAAAACACGTGACAATTCGGTGCTGGAAATCAACAAACCTAAGCCGCAACGCCGCAAATCAATCTGGTTTACTCCTACGGTCAACTCCGAGCCGGTTCCTGTGATCGAGCGTTTCGAGCCTACTCCTGCGGCCGAACCGC
>CAZLYM010000013.1:0-4191 GCA_964563475.1 uncultured Pirellulaceae bacterium | reverse complement strand
TCCGAGCCGGTTCCTGTGATCGAGCGTTTCGAGCCTACTCCTGCGGCCGAACCGCAGCCAAGCCAGCCTGAGGAACCTGGAATTTTTTCCGCTCCTATCATCGAGGACGAAATCAAGGATCCCCAACCTAGCGAGTCGATCGTTTTAAAGGCTCGTCCTGTCGATCACCATACAATTTACAATAGTCGCCGCCCGACTCACGCTCCAGTCCGTCAGGCCCGCCTGACAAGTGATTCACATTTCGTGAAACCGCCTCGGCAGCCTCGCAATACCCAGTTAAATTTTTACCCACTTCCGCCACAGCAGCCGAGTCAAGTGTCTCCGGTTCCGGCAGCTCCGGTTCCAGCAGCCCCAATTACGGCAGTTCCGGCAGCTTCTGCTCCAGTAGCTCCGGTTTTGGAAGCACCCCGGCCAGTCGTCAATCCTCAGGCGAACTCACAGGCCCTCCAGCCAGTGCCGCAACAAGCAGATGACTCTGCCGAACTTCGACTCAAGGCCACCGCCGGCCCTACGGGCAACCAACGGCCTCGCCTGTTGGCTGCTCCGACGGCACGTGTGATTCCAGCAAACAATCCGATATTGAAACTGAACGCGTCGCCAACTGCTAATCAAACGCTGCAGCTGCCTGCAATCGCTAAAATCCAAGGGCAAAGCCAAGATCGCGTGGTTGTCGGATCGTTACAGACGCCTCAAGGTAGCACATCGCAGGAGACTGTAGCAGGACCGAACCGATTGCACACAAGTCCGTGGCGACCAATGCAGACCGGTCAGAATGGTTCCAAACAAGTCCAGCAGTCGATTCGTCAATTGATGATTCAGCCGCAACAGGAAGCCAATTTTGCCACCGATGGCATTCATCGATAGATAACGTCCGGGGTTGTGCTTGGAATGAAGGTTTCAGGATAGATTCCTGAACCAACCGTTGATGCAAAAACGGCCTCGCATCAATATCAACGCTGCCTCTTTTCTCGCTTGATCTTCTGCTCGCTGACGATCAAGTCTTGGAACTCTGGATCGTCCAGCAGGAACGCAAGCTCGGGAAACTGAGCAATTCCGTTGTTGGTCGAGTAATTGAGTGACAGAAAACGCTTCAATGAAGCCAGTGTTTCCACGCGATCCTTCCGCAACCCCGACAGCACACTCAAGTGGAGCAGGGCGTCTCCTCGGTAACGATGGGATTTCGTGCAGCGACGAAACAATTCAACCGCCTGATCGCACAGCGACTTGTATTCGGATTCCAGCGATTCCAACCGCTCCGGGTCATTAACGGCGATTTCGTTATCCTCGCGACCATCGTGAAGTCGGTGGTAAATACCCAAGCATTGATGATGATAACATTTCGCCAACAAGAAACGGGCGTGGCTGTTGTGCGGGTCAGCTTTCAGCATGTCTTCCAGATGTAGCGACGCGTCATCAAAATCACCTTTGCGAAATGCTGCGTCTGAATACCTACGAGACTTGGTCATTTGCGAGGCGTTGATATCCGAAGATTGCTCGTCCTCGCTCGCACCATTGGTCCAGACCACCGCCGCGTAAAAAATCAGCAAAAACGCCGCCAGCCCTCCTACTTCGCGATACCAGCGTTTGAAAATCATGGGGAAAGTTCAAGTCTCGGGAGACAATGACCAACTGCTATTCGCGTGGTCGCGTTCAGGTACTCACTCGACCGCTCTCAAGGATTCAAAATACTGTCGCGCGTGTTCGCGTTGCGATTTCGGCAACTGCTGATTTTCCAGCGGATCCGCATCCTTACTCATTTCGGCTCGAATCAGTTCACGAGCCTCACTGACCGAGCGGCCTGAAATATTGTTTCCGTCAGCCGTACCAGTGATCACCGTCTGCCCGCGTTGCAGTTTCCCCTTCACACGTGACTTGAACGTTCCGTATTCGCCTTCTTCCTTGGCCCGCTTTCCTCCACCGGGGCCTTTGCCTTTAGCAAAATCTTTCTGACCAGGCTCTCCCTCTCCCTGACAATCGCCGTTGCAGCCCTGCTGACATTGACGCGCAATCTGCTCAAGATCTTCCAGATCCTCCATCTCTTCTAATTCCTGCTGCATCTGTTCCAGCTGATCGGCCATGTCCTCCAACGCCTCTGCGGCGTCCTTCATTTCTCCTTGGCCCGGCTGACCGCCTTCCTGACCGGGCTGCTGACCACCTTTCTTCTGTTGGCCTTTTTTGCCACCGGCTCCTTGTCCTTGCTTCACGCAGTTCGCGCACTTCTTCAATTTGTCTGCCAGCTTTTTCATTTGCTGCTGTTGTTGATTCTGCTGCTCTTTCTGCTCCAGCTGTTGCTGGAGTTTAGCAGCCTTATCCAAGTCGCCATTCTGCTTCGCACGTTCGATGTCTTCCTTAAGCCGTTGTTTTTCCTGTTCGTGCTTCTTGGTCACTTCGTCCAGTCGCTTGGCCAGCGCATCAAGGTCTTTTGCCAATTGTTTCCGCTGCTTGTCAGACAGCTTGCCGGATCGCAGCTTATCCGCCAGTTCGGTCATTGCTTTCTGAGCTTCCTTCAAATCGCCTTTGGCCATCGAGTCCGCGATCTTTTTCGTCACGCCACTACCGACATTGCCAAGCCGATTGAGACTTTTCTTAAGCTCTTTGCTACTGCCAAGCTCTTGCTTGCGAGCCGCAATTTGTTGCTTGATGTCGTTCAGTTTGACCAACGCGTCCTTCTTGGTGATCGATTTTTCTTCGAGTAGCTGATCGAACTTTTTCTCCAGCGAGTTCAAATCCAGCTTCGTTTCTTCCAAACCCTTAGCCGCCAATTGACGTTTCTTTTCGGTCAACTTTTTCTTGGCTTCCTGAATGGCCGTTTTGATCTGCTGCCGGTTATCGCTGTCTGCTCCAGCAGCCGCAGCTTCCGGTGTTGCGTTGGGCAAGAAGCTGACCAGAAACAGCAACGCCAACGGAACCAAAGGAAGAGCCAATCGCCATGTCGGTTGGAAACCGAACTGGTCTCGTACGTCGATCGTCGAGGCAACGTCAGATGCGTCCGCCACAAGCGCTTGCGCGGCTTCCGTTTCTCGTTCCGAATCTGGCAACGATATCGCGCTTGACAGACGTTCCTTCAAACCGAAACGCCGATCGATTTCAGTCGCCGTGGTGACTTCCGATTCGCGCCCTCGCCAAGCCAACACGCAGGCGACCAACAATCCCAGCAAGCCACCGCCAACTAGCCAACTAAGCGTCCACGCATCGTGATGATCCTGAGTCGCCAGCATATCCAGATGCCAAACCTTGGGGATCACGAGTCCAATCAATGTTAGCAACAGCCCGGCAAACACAGCCCAGCCAAACGCGCTCAGAAACCGAGCGACAACTATTCGCCGTCTGGCCAATCGAACTTGCTGATTAATTTCATCCATCGTTCATACTCCTGTGCTGAGCGGTCGCCTACCACGTGCTGGCAACGGACGTGGCATCTTCGACGTGTGATATGATTATACCGGACAAAGCCGACAAGGGTACGTGAAAAAAGTACGCGAAAAACCGTCTCGATCGGTTTATTCCGCTTCTGGCCGACCTTTTACGGAGAAAGACTGCCGGATTACGTCAATCACGCCGTTACGGCGTGCTTGGACCCTACGGTTTTACTGCTAAGCTGTTCCAACAACTATCGATTTAGCAGCCAACTTTGCTGCACCTATTTAACCTAATCTTGATGCCCAACACCGATCAACAACTCGATCCTCTGCCGACGCCTGCGGATTTGCCGGACGCTCATGTGGTGATCTACGACGGGGAATGCGTCTTCTGCCAGCAACAGGTCAAAAACCTGCGCCGGTTTGACGGCGGTAATCGCTTGGCCTTCGTTTCTCTTCATGATCCACTAGTTGCCGAACGCTATCCTGACCTGACGCATGAACAGATGATGGAGCAACTGTATTTGATTCCGTCAAAGTCTTCGGGCAGGAGTGATCAACGTTACGGAGGAGCCGAAGCGGTCGCCTATCTTTCGACCCAATTCTCTAGGCTTTGGGTGTTGGCTCCGTTTTTGAATTTTCCGTTCA
Source organism: uncultured Pirellulaceae bacterium (assembly GCA_964563475.1). GTDB lineage: Bacteria > Planctomycetota > Planctomycetia > Pirellulales > Pirellulaceae > Mariniblastus. Next base: position 184 of record CAZLYM010000013.1, on the reverse strand, counting down.
CGATGCCAATGTGGCAATTTTTCTATCGGCAAGTTGCCAATCGCCGCTACAAGATCGCGGGCAAGCAGGACGACGCGTGCGACCCCGACGGCACTTGTGATCTGCATTTCAAAAAATGAAATCACGGTCGCTTTTGCAGTTTGTTTTGAAGCGCTGCAATCTCTCCAAGGTCAACGTTTGGACA
>CAZLYM010000012.1:31612-34598 GCA_964563475.1 uncultured Pirellulaceae bacterium | reverse complement strand
AAAACTGTCTGCGTATGCGTCCTGAACGAATCATCATTGGTGAGTGTCGTGGACCTGAGACGTTGGACATGCTGCAGGCGATGAACACGGGTCACGAAGGGTCGTTGACGACGACTCACGCCAATACGCCTCGTGACGCGATCGCTCGTATGGAAACCATGATCATGATGTCCGGTTTTGACCTCCCCATCAAAGCGATGCGGACCCAGATCGCCAGTGCGGTTGACTTGATCGTACAGGCCAACCGTTTACAAGGTGGCCCTCGAAAGATCACAGCCATCACTGAAGTCTGCGGCATGGAAAACGACACCATCGTAATGCAGGACATCTTCAAATTCGAAAAAATGGGTGTCGACGAAAATGGGCGCGCCAAAGGTCGCTTCCTGTGTACTGGAGTTCGACCCAAATGCATGGACAAACTGGAAGGAATGGGCATCAAGTTGCCTGCCAGTATCTTCCGTGAACGAGTCATGATGGAAGACTAATCCTATTCTTTGTGCATCTAGAATAACGGGCTCCCATCGTTCAACGATTTCCATCAAAGCCCTCAATTGCTTGAATCCGAGTTAGACCATGACAACAATTTTAATATTTGCAGCAATCACCATTGGCATCGGCGGAATGATCTTCGCCGCCACGATGGTGCTTGGTGGAAACAACGATCAAGTAGAAGATCGTCTGACGTCATTGACAAAAAATGGCGGACGAGGCTCTTCCAAACTGGAAGCGGAAACAGGGAGCATTCTACGTAGCCCACTAGGCGACGAGGTCAACTCAATTGACGAGTTTGTCTCTCGGTTCATGGACCTGAACGCGTTCATCGAGCAGTCCGGGCTAAACCTCACCGTCGCGAAGTTCGTGGGTATGACTGCTGCTCTGGCCGGTGGAGCCGGAGTTCTTTGTTTCTTGTTTTGCCCGTGGATTTCACTCGTTCCAATCGCGGCCATCACCGCAGGCATCCTTCCACTGACATACGTCTGGTGGATAAGGAAGCGTCGGTTGGGAAAATTCGGTCAACAACTTCCAGAAGCTCTCGACTTGATGGCTCAGGCACTACGAGCCGGTCAGTCTCTACCCGCCGGTATTCAGCTGGTTGGTGATCAGATGAGCGAGCCACTTGGTCCTGAGTTTCAACGTGCGTTTGAGGAACAAAACCTTGGTGTCGCATTGACCGACTCATTGGTCGACATGGCAGAACGAATTCCTGACCTAGATCTTCGCTTCTTCGTGACTGCTGTTGTTCTTCAGCGTCAGACGGGTGGTGACCTTGCGGAAATCCTCGACAAGATCGGGCACCTGATCCGCGAACGGTACCAAATCAAAGGGCAAATTCAGGCGCTGACCGGTGAAGGTCGCATGTCCGGCGGCGTGCTCTTGGCCATGCCTCCAGGCCTGTTCCTGATGATGCTGAAGTTGAACTACGACTACGAAATGCTGCTGTTCAAGGATGAACTAGGTCAGTACATGCTCGGCGCTGCCATTTTCCTGCAACTGGTCGGTGCTTACGCAATCAAGAAAATCATTGACATTAAGGTGTAACTCAAGTGAATACAATTCTTATAGCAGCCATTGATCTGACCACGATTCTACCTTTCGCATTGTTCGGCGCCGTCGCGTTGGGAATGTGGGTGTTCGCCGACACGTTCATGGGTGGCAAGTCGAAAACCGAAAGCCGGCTCGAGCGTATCAACAATCGAACCGCCGCCGTCACAGAAACCAGTGGCACCAAAGAGAACATCCAGAAATTGCTTGCCAAGGCAAGTCCAAAGCTTTCGGAGTCAATGACACCGAAAAACGAAGCGGCGATGAGCAAGATGAAACAAACGCTCAGCGAGGCGGGCTACCGCAATGAAGGTGCAGTCGCCACTCTTTCCACATTGAAAGCGATTTGCGGAATCACGGGCCTCGTGCTAGGAGGAGGACTCTCACTGATCTTCAACGGATTCGATCTCTGGACCCTATTCTACACTGTGTGTATCGGCGGTTTGGCGATGTACGCTCCTGAAATGATCGTAGTGTTCCAAGGTATGGGCCGCAAGCAGAAAGTTTTTCTTGGGTTGCCTGACGCGTTGGACTTGATGGTTGTTTGTGTCGAAGCCGGTTTGGGTATCGATCAGGCGATGCGTCGAGTTTCCGAAGAAATGGTAAAAACGCACCCAGTGATTGCCACTGAATTTAACATTTGCAACCAACAGCTGCAGATGGGTAAACCTCGCGAAGCGGTTTTGAATGAATTGGGAGACCGTAACGGCGTTGACGACCTTCGAACCCTTTCCTCCGTGATGATCCAAGTGGACAAATTCGGTACAAGCGTCGGGCGTGCTCTGCGAACGCAAAGTGACAGCATGCGAGTCCGACGCCGCCAAATCGCCGAAGAGAAAGCAGCTAAGACTGCGGTGAAGATGATCTTCCCGTTGGTACTGTTTATCTTCCCGGGTGTGTTTGTGGTTCTCGTTGGGCCTGCCGCCATCACCATGGTCAAAGAAATGATGCCGATGATGACGGGTGGCTAAAAACCAGCTAGCCCCAGAGCCGAACAATATTACACTTGCTAGCGTGCGATCCAATCGCACGCTTTTTTTTCGTCACAGCTTTCGCCATCGGAAAACGCGCAAGCCAACAAGAGGCCAGATGATCGTTAAAGTTTATCAGACCGTTTCTAGTTAACGTGCAAGGTACCGATTGCATCGGATTTCTCGATTTTCGTCTCTGAAATTTACGGCAGATTTCATCTACGGATTCCGATACCACTCTCGATCGCGATCTGTCGCGTTTGAACAAGGAAGTCACAAACGGAGCAGTAATCAATGTTGAGTCAATTCAAATCCATAATGTTGTGCGCCGCAGTTGCCACGCTGGCGAGCATTGGAAGTCAAGGCGAAGCTGTTGGCCAAGGGTGCTCTGCATGTGGCGGATCACAGGCATTCGGCTTCCCAAGTCAGAACGCCGGTTGTGCATCAGGCAAATGCGGGCTGGGCGGTGGTCA
>CAZLYM010000012.1:0-31512 GCA_964563475.1 uncultured Pirellulaceae bacterium | reverse complement strand
CCTTGTCAGTGCCCGAAATGATGCATGGCCAAAACCATTCACCTGTATCGACCGCCAGTTGTACGAGAGCCAGTGGGGCAAGTACATCGACGCAGGGTACGAGCGTCAATGTGTGTTGTCGTCAATCCACTTTGAAAAGGATACAAATGAGCTTAGCCAATTCGGCCGCACAATTGTTTCTGGATTGATTCAGAACATGCCACAGGCACGAAAAACTGTTTACATCCATCGCGATGGAGACCAGCAGCGGTCTCAAGAGCGTCTGGACAATGTTCGCCAGTCGATCGAATACATGTTCGGCCACCGCACACCGGCTCAGGTAGCATTCTCGACTCAAGAGCCAATGAGAGTCAGTGCGTTGCGAGTTGAAACTCTCCAAGCGTTGGAAGCTCAAGCGACTCCTGTTCCGATCATTCCGATCGCGTCTGGCACAACATCTGTCCAGAGCGCAGCAGGTGGAAACTAGGTTCAACACGGTTGACACCAAGCCACTCTGAACACACGATAGCCTGCCCTTGTGGCAGGCTATTTTTATGTCGATTGAGACTCATGCATCGAGAGCGATTTGCAAACGTCTGCTCCAATTCTTAAGACAGGCTAACGATGGACAAGAAAACGAAAAAGCGTCTGGAAGTACTTCGGCAGAAGGTTCAAAAAACGCAAAAACTGCTCACAGCGGCAAAGCAACAGACCGACGACCCCAACGAGGTCTCGCAGCTGGAAAATCAAATCGCTGAGCTAAAGTCGGAAATCGACCAGCTGAAGAACGGTTGAGCATGTTCGGTTTTATTAATTTGAACAAGCCACGAAACCTCGGCTCGCGCACCGCGATCAACTCGGTCGTAAGACTTGCCAAGCCGCACAAAGTCGGGCATACGGGAACACTTGATCCGCTCGCATCCGGAGTCCTCGTCACTGCCGTCGGGCCAGCGACACGGTTGATTCGATACGTCCAAGATTCGGACAAAGAATATCGGGGATCGTTCCAGCTAGGCGTCACCAGCGATACCGAAGACAGCACAGGCACGCTCAAGGAACTCGCGTCAGCTCCAATTGTATCTCAACCAGATCTCGAAACAGTTCTACCCAATTTCATTGGGTCGATTGAACAGACCCCGCCTCAGTTTTCTGCATTGAAAGTCGAAGGTGTCCGCGCTTACAAACTGGCTCGAAAAGGCATTGAGGCCAAACTGAAATCTCGGCGCATTACGATCCATTCACTACATCTGTCTAATTTTCAGTACCCATCTTTCGAACTGACGATCCGTTGCAGTGGAGGCACTTACATTCGCACGCTGGGACGAGACATCGCAAAGGCAGTGGGGTCGGACGCCGTCATGACCGACTTGCGACGAACCGCCGTGGGAAAGTTTCGAATTGAAAATTCGGTCACCCCAGAACAACTGACCGAAGATAACATTGGCGACCACCTGACACGGCCGCAAGATGCAATCGCAAATCTGGACGCCGTCCAGATTGAGCCTCACGTCTGCCACCAGTTTCTCAATGCGGTCGCATGGCAACCCGAACGAGACCCGATACGCGAATCGTTGTTGGCAATTGATGACCAAAATCGGTTGATGGCCGTTTTGCAACGCCAAGCCGATGGCGGTTATACTCCCAAGTTGAACTTTGTTCACTATTGGCAAGACGTCTGAAGTCGGTAAGACGTTTGAAATCACTCGTCCCAGACACTCGAATCGAACGGCAAATGGAAAACTCGGCGAACAAGAACTCAGCGGACGAACTATTGCTTGCCCCGTGGATGCATCACGTTCTAAAGTTCGCTGGTTACTACAACCTACTGGCTGGAGCTTCTATGATGATACTCTACCACGAGGGGTACAAAATTCTGGGGCTTGTGAAGCCTGAGTTCGTGCTGCCGATTCAACTTGTCGGATTGCTGGTTGCTATTTTTGGAGTCGGCTACCTGATGGTTGATCGGCGTCCTAGCCTCAACGGAAACGTGTTGTTGCTTGGCTTGATGAGCAAGCTTCTGGGCCCACTGCTCGCGTTGCCGTGGATCTTCAATGGAACGTTGCCAATCGCAATGCTGGCCGTTCTGTTTTTTGCCGACACGATTTACGTCTGGCCATTCTGGAAAATTTATCGGACGATCTCGCGTGCCGGCATGACCAAACAATAGCCGGACTAGTCGGAGATCATTAGGACGTCAAACAATCGAAATCAAACGACCGTCATTCACCACCTAGCAACACGCTAGGAAAGCGTCGAATCAGGTTCGCAATACGACTCCTAGCAGCACTGAACAAAGTGTTTTCCTGCACGTCGGTCCGCTGACCCGCGTCCAACTGCTGCCCTGGCAATCGCTGGCCGGCCGATCGAAACCCTTCAAAATCAAATGGTGGAATGGCCGCAACGACTCCGATCCTGTCTGCTTGCAAACGGAGCACTTTCTCGAAGTAGATAAATGGATACTTGGTGAGCGGTCGATTTTCCCTGACCCACTGAAAACTGGTTGAGACCAACGTCAGCGGAACAGTTCCCGTACGCACGTTGGCGACCAGTTGTGCGATGAACAACCGCTCCTGATCCGATCGTGTCTTCAGGATCGCGTTTAACTTCTGTTCGTACTGCTCGACCAATTCGGGCGTCAGTTCCTCATCCAGAAAATCGGCGTCTTGAGCGTTGGCTTGGTTACCGTATCCTACAAAAATGGTGCAACACCAGAGCAATGCGAGCAAGCAAACAGTTTGAATTCGGTTCATGGTTCACCATCGGAAGACAGGGGCCTTACCGCTTTGAGACCCTACGCGAAAATTCGAGCGAGCCCAACGGATTCCGGCCCCGCTTTTAGCGGAAATCCGGGATATGGGACAATCTCACTATCCATTGTGCTAGCCGCAAAAGAGCCCAAAACGGCCAGTTTGAGACCTTTGGGACGCTTGTAAGTGCAGTATTTGAAAAAGAATCTTCATAACCCTTGTGACAATCACCAACGAACCCTTTGGCGTGTCGCTTGTCACCTACACTCGCCTATAATCTGCCAGTCAGATTGTCCGCGAATTTTCCCCTTGGGCGGTCGCCTCGGGTGAGCACTACAACCCCGATTTTGGACGTGACGGATAACCCGCCGCAGTAATTAATGACTGAAGCAACCATTTCAGCTGTAGAACCCAAGTTGGTTCTTCCACTTTTCGGAGCCAAGGATCAACACCTGAAGCGGCTCCGTGAAAAATTCGACGTGAGCATTACTCATCGTGATGGAAAAGTAAAAATCAGTGGCGATGATTCTGGCGCCGTCGCCCGAGCAACCGAAGCGGTTGAACAATTGGCCGAAATTGTCCGCCGTCGAGGCAACCTGACTCCTGATCTTTTCGACCAAACCATTGCGCGAGTCAACGGTGAAGCGGCGCCATCAAAGCGAACCGCTGCCATCGAGACTCTGCAAATCGGCAAAGAAATCCGACCACGCACTGCGGGGCAAGCCAAATATGTCGAAGCAATGCGTAACAACGACGTTGTCTTTGCGGTTGGTCCAGCCGGTTCGGGCAAAACGTATCTCGCTGTTGCGATGGCGGTTGAAGCACTGAAAAATCGAACGGTCAGAAAAATTGTACTGGTCCGCCCAGCCGTCGAGGCGGGTGAGAGTCTCGGTTTTCTTCCGGGGGATCTGCAAGCCAAAATCAATCCCTACCTGCGGCCCTTGCTCGATGCCATCCACGAAATGATTGGCTACGATCAAGTCCAACTGCAGATCGAAAGGGATGTAATTGAGGTCTGTCCTTTAGCCTATATGCGAGGTAGAACGCTCAACGAATCGTTCATTATTCTCGATGAAGCCCAGAATTCCACGATTTCGCAAATGAAGATGTTCTTGACGCGGATGGGAGAGGCTTCGAAAATTGTGGTTTCGGGGGACCCAACTCAAACTGACCTTCCCTCCAAGACTCAGTCGGGCCTAATTGATGCTCTTAAACGTCTTGAGAAAATCAAAGGCATTGCGATTGCCAAGCTGACTGCTGACGACATCGTACGGCACCGGCTGGTCACACAGATCGTTAACGCATACGACAACATCGGATCGAATCAGGACAACAGAAAGTAACCACGTAGCAAAGTGGTAACCATTTAGTCCCGCAAGGAATCAGCCTCACAAGGCATTTCAGGAATTTTCATGTCGAATTCGACATCCAATCGCAACCGCTGGATGGTCCCAGCGCCCAAGCCGTTCCTCCGGCGAGCCACCGAGTTTCTCCAGCAAGGGGAAGTTTGGGCCCGTGTCGGCATTGGCGCATTAACCGCGATGATCTTATGGGGCGTCATGTTCGGCTGGTCGCCACCATTTTCCTACCGCGTCCGTGAAGCGCCACTACGCGATCTGCATGCCCGTACGGAATTCGAGTTCAAAGACTATGAACGCACCGACGACCTTCGCGACGAGGCCCGGCGCAATTTCTTGTGCCTTTACGCTCATGATCAGTTGGCTATCGAACAGGTCCGCCAGGCATTGATCGACAATGTCTTTGAAATCAAACAGAAAACGTTTGACGAAATTTCCGACTCCGCTGTATGGGAGAAATTTGTCTCCGACGAGGCGCTCGGTAAAGCGGAAGGCGTTACGTCCGAGGACTGGTACAACCGATTTCGCCAAGCACTCGAAGGCGACGAGACCCTAGAAGGCCTCAAGCGATCCCTCGAAAAGGCATTCATTAACGTCGACAAATTCGGATTGCTGGAATCGCTGGAACACGAGATTGGTGACGGCAGCATGGAAGATATCGAGGTCTATCCCAAGGGTCCCGTGCAGAACGGACGCCGTGTCAAGGTTGCCGATGTCCGTAAGGCCGAGGTGCTAGACAAGTTGGACGAACGCCTGCTGGCTGAAATCCGTACCGAGACCGAACTCATTGACGAGCCCGAATTTGTTGCCGCGAGGATTGCCGACTGGATCAAGCCACAACTTCCAACCACGTTGACATTCAATCGAACCGACTCCAAACGGGGGGTCCGCGCAGCGGAAAGCAGTATTGAAGTCGCGAAGCGAACCTACCAGCCGGGCGAGCGACTGGAACAAATGCTGCGTAACTTGGACCGCCAAGGTATCAAGGCGAATGTGCCGCTGGACGATGACGACATCGAATTACTTCGTGCCGAGCACGATGCGTTTGTCGCCGGTCGATCCGCATGGGCGCGTGTTATCCGGTCCATTTTGTTTCTGGGAATGTTCGCCGCGCTGTTCGCATTGGTGACGCAGTATCTCTATTACCGAGAACAACACTTGCTAGCCGACCTAAAACAATACGCGATTCTGCATGGTCTGATCGGAGCCACGCTGTTGATCGCTTGGGCCACCGCACTGAATGTTCATTGGCGAGCCGAAATCATTCCCATCACTCTGTTCGCAATGACGGTCGCCATCGCGTATCGTATTGAACTGGCTCTAATTCTAGGCACGGTGGTTGCATTGGCTTTCACGGTAGCCCACGGCTACGGCCTAGGTGAATTCGTTACCTTGACCGCAGCGGCTTCTTCGGCCGCGATGCTTTGTCGCAAGATTCGCAGCCGCACAAAATTGGTCCGGGTTGGATTTACTTGTGCGTGTCTTGTGTTCCCGACGGTGTTTGGCGTTCAGTACATGCTGGGGCAACCGCTGACGTTTGCCCTTCTCACGAATGCGTTATGGTTTGCTGGTGGTGCTGCCTTCGCGGGCGGAGTCATGACTGCGCTACTACCTTTCCTAGAGCGGTTGTTCGACTTCCAGACAGACATCAGCCTTTTAGAATTAACCGACGCCAACCATCCTCTGTTAAAAGAACTAGTCCAGCGGGCTCCCGGCACCTACAACCACAGCATCAACGTTGCCTCGATGAGCGAATCGGCGGCCGACGCGATCGGTGCCAATGGCTTGCTCTGTCGAGTCGCTGCGTACTTCCACGATGTTGGCAAGCTTCGCAAACCGGAGTACTTTATCGAGAACCAAGACTCGGGCGTCAACAAGCACGACGATCTGGTTCCCACCATGAGTACCCTAGTGATTATTGCTCACGTCAAAGACGGAGCCGAAATCGCTCGCAAGCACCGGCTTCCTCAACGAGTCATCGATCTAATCGAGCAGCACCACGGGACCACGCTGGTCGAATACTTCTACCGCCGCGCGACCGAGCAAGCTGCTGAATCGAGCGAAGGGGAAAGTCAAACGCCACTCGATGAGACAGATTTTCGCTATCCCGGGCCACGCCCTCAGACCCCCGAAGCGGCGGTAATGATGCTGGCCGACGCCGTCGAAAGTGCCAGCCGCACGCTACGAGAACCAGCCCCAGCTAGAATTGAAAGCTTGGTCGAGTCGATCGCCAGTAAGAAATTTGACGATGGACAATTCGATGAGTGTGCGATCACCATCGAAGAACTGCGTACGATTCAGGGCAGCCTGACAAAATCGCTCAACGCAATGTATCATGCTCGTGTCAAATACCCCGAACAACAATCGGCCTGAACGTCATTGGACGCGAATCAACTTATTGTCGAAACCAGCAACCAACAGGCCCAACCTGTCGATCTGGAAGCACTCGCTGCCGCGGCGAGGCTCATTTTGTCCGAACACGACATCACTCAAGGCGAACTCAGCATCGCGATCGTGGATGATCCGACGATCCGCAAGCTCAACAAGCAATACCTAGAACACGACTATGAAACGGACGTGATCAGTTTCGTGCTTGATCAAGACGAATCAATGGGGCGACTGGACGGGCAATTGATCGTCAGCACCGACACCGCTGCTCGCGAGTCCGTTGAGGCAGGCTGGAGCTTCGATGCCGAGCTACTGCTGTACGTCGTCCACGGAACCCTACACTTAGTTGGATACGACGACAAAAGTGAAGCGGCGATCCCCGAAATGCGATCCGCCGAAGCGGAGTACATGACAAAGCTTGGATTCTCCATGCCGACGACCAAACAGGAGACACACAAACCATGATCTTTTGGTTTTCCTGCATGGCGATCGCCGGATTCGCACTGTCAACCTTCGCCGCGACCGCAGTCATTACGCTCAACGAAGTCGCATGGCATGACCTTGAGGAATACTGCAAACAGCGCAAACGCCCAGAGTTGTTCAGCAGAATTTTTGATCAACGCAAACAGTTAAGCCTCGGCGCAAACATTTTCCAGATGCTTTCGGCGGGTGTAGGAGCCGTTGGATTGATCGGTCTGCTGATCGGAAATCGTGACCTGATAGAGCTCAAATTCAGCGAATCGATTGCGGTGCTCACACTGATGGCTCTCAGTTTTGTCGTAACGGGCAGCTGGATCCCATGGGCGATTGCGGCGCTCGGGTCGACTCAGTTTCTGGCTCGCACATGGCGGTGGTGGTGGTTGGTTTCTTCGCTTGCTTGGCCGCTAATGATAGTCGGCCAATTGGTATCCAAGGTATTCCAACGCGCCAGCGGGCAAGACGAAACCGAGGAGGACGAAGAAGAAGCGTTCGAGGATGAAATCCTGTCGATGGTGTCTGAGGGCGAGCACGATGGATTCCTGCAAGCCGATGCTCGCGAAATGATCGAAGGCGTGATGGAACTGCACGATCAGGATGTCGCCATGGTGATGACGCCTCGGTCCAAAGTCGACGCGTTGGAGATTTCCACCAGTTGGCATCAGGCGGTCGAGCACGTGGTGGGATCGGGACGGACTCGAATTCCGATCTACGACAAGAAGCTTGATCGCATCGTCGGCCTGCTGTACGCCAAAGATTTGTTGCGTGAATCGCTTCGCAGCGAAGCGAAACGGAAGCCGTTGAAAAAGTTGCTTCGTGTTCCTCTCTTTGTGCCAGAAACAAAAAATCTTTCGGCGATGCTGAAAGACTTCCTGCGTGGGCGAACGCACATGGCCATCGTCCAAGACGAATACGGCGGTGTCGCCGGAGTCGTGACTATCGAAGATGTTCTGGAAGAAATTGTGGGCGAGATCGAAGACGAAACCGACAACGCCCGGGCCGTTGACATCAAGGTGCTGGAGCCTGGAGTCGCCGAAGTCTCAGGATCCGTCCACGTGAGTCGCCTGAATCAAGAGTTTGGGCTCGACCTGCCCGAAGACGAAGACTTCGACACGCTTGCCGGTCTGATCCTACACGAACTGAACGAGATTCCTCGGCCAGGGCGAACACTGTCCTTGCCACAGTTCGAACTGCAGATTCTTTCTGCCAATCGCCGCCAGGTTCAAATGGTTCGCATCGAAATCAAAGATGAATCCGCCTCGGATTGAGCCCCTTCCCGGGAGCCATTTGCCAGCCTGCCCCACCCGACTTACCGCGCACTTTCGCGATTGGTTCCCAACCCCGAATTCCGATACCACTCTCCACAGTGTGGAAAATCGCGACTACGACAAACGCTCGCGTGAACACTTGCCCCCTCATTGCGGTCCTGTTCATCGACACCCATGCACTGCTCCAGCAGGGAATCCAACCGACTTTGGACCTGTCATCCGACCTGCTTAAAGAATAAGATTGTGGGTAGTTCGGTTGGCTCATATGGTCAGCCACCCCATATTATTTACGCGTTTCTCACACGATTACGTCGACTCAGTTCGATACACTTTTTGCCATGTCTAAACAGCTTCCTTTTGATCTCGCACAGATTCAAGCCATTGCCGAAAAATGGCCCACTCCGTTCCATCTGTACGATGAGGCCGGCATCCGTCAGACAGCCCGCCAGATGCGTGGAGCTTTCGATTGGACCGATTTTCGAAACTATTTCGCCGTCAAGGCAACACCTAACCCTCATCTGTTGCGAATCCTAGTTGAGGAAGGCATGGGCGCGGACTGTTCCAGCGGTGCCGAACTGGAGATCTCTCGCCGTATCGGTTTGTCCAACGAGGACATCATGTTCACCTCGAACAACACGATGGCCAAGGACTATCAATTCGCTCGCGATCTTGGCGCGATCATCAACTTGGACGATTACAACTACATCGATTACCTGAACAAAAACGTGGGCGTGCCGGAGCTAGTCTGCTGCCGTTTCAATCCGGGTGAGATGAAAGCGGGCAACGTCATTATCGGAAACCCGGTCGAAGCAAAGTTCGGATTCACTCGAGCGCAACTGATTGACGGCTACAAAAAATTAAAGAACCTAGGCGTCAAGGAATTCGGTCTGCACACCATGGTGGCATCGAACGAACTGAGCGTTGACTTTCATCTTGAAACCGCCGGGCTGCTATTCGATATCGCTGCCGAACTTCACACTGATCAAGGCATCGCTTTGAAATTCGTCAACTTGGGCGGTGGAGTGGGCGTTCCCTATGAGCCTGATCAGACAGCGTTCGCGTGGGAGGATTTCGGAAATCGGTTGGGCCAGTTGTATCAACAGAAAATCGTTGACAAAGGCGTCCCAGAATTTCGGGTCGTGATGGAAAACGGTCGCTGTGTCACAGGACCACACGGTTACCTTGTGACTCAAGTTACCCATCGCAAGCAGACGTATCGCGATTACGTGGGCGTCGACGCGACCATGGCCAACCTGATGCGGCCGGGCATGTACGGCTCCTATCATCACATTTCGGCGATCGGCAACGACAGCTCAGATGTTTCGCCCGTGGACGTAGTAGGCTCACTTTGCGAAAACAACGACAAATTCGCGGTCCAACGCCCGATGCCGGCCGTTCAACCGGGCGACTACTTGGCGATTCACGACGCCGGAGCCCACGGGCACTCGATGGGTTTCCAGTACAACGGCAAGCTACGCTCGGCCGAACTGTTGTTGCGTCCCAATGGTGAAGTGGTCGAAATCCGACGCGCCGAAACGCTGGAAGATTATTTCGGGACACTCAACTTCGATCCAGTTCTGGAAGAAGCACCGGCGTAAGGCCTGCCCAGAGCTTCATCACAACCCGAAGCGTTAACATCACAACCCGAAGCGTGAGCGAGGGACCCTCAAACCCTCCCTTGCTCACATTTTTTTGAACAGCCAAGCGTCTTGCGATTGCAACTCAGGCGAATGGCCACTTCTTGCCCAAAGCTTTTGCCTGAATGGCCGTCAGTTCAGCGATTCCTTTTTTCCCAAGCTTCAGCAACGACTGGAGCTCTTTCTCGCTGAACGTCGCCTCTTCGCCGGTGCCCTGAACTTCGACGAACTGCCCGCTGCCGGTCATCACGACATTCATGTCGACCGAAGCAGCAAAATCCATCGGGTAGTCGAGATCCGAGACCGGTTTGCCATCGACAATACCCACACTGATCGCCGCAACGGAATCTCGCAACGGATAGACCTTGGGGTCGGGCAACGTTTTCTTGATCGAATTGACGGCGTCCATCAGAGCAATCATGCCTCCGGTAATGCTTGCCGTACGAGTCCCACCGTCGGCCTGCAGCACATCACAGTCAACTGTGATTTGAACCGGCCCTAGCGCTTGCAGATCCGCCACCGCGCGAAAACTCCTACCGATCAGGCGTTGAATTTCAGTCGTGCGACCATCTACCTTGTTTCGGTCACGTCGCTTGCGAGGGCTCGTGCTGCCAGGGAGCATATTGTATTCGGCCGTGATCCAGCCTTTGCCGTCGGCCTCCATCCACGGCGGAACCTTCGTATCGACGCTGGCGGTACACAACACGACCGTTTCACCGCACTGGTACAACACACTTCCGGGTGTCTTGTTTGTGTAATTGCGTTTGACTTTAACCGCTCTCAGCTCGTTGGCTTTTCGTTTCATGTTTTTTTCTTCGGTAAAGTTAATTGCTGCAAAGGTTCATTGCTGTAACGCTGAAATTCGTGCAATGCGGAAAGGGCAGGGCATAGAGTCAAACTGACTGCCCCTGACTTTCACTCTCGTTCTTCAACCAAACGACCAAGCCTTTCTGAGCGTGCAGACGATTGTTGGCCTGCTGAATGATCGCGCTAGCTGGACTGTCGATGACGCCCGAAGTAACTTCTTCGCCGCGTCGAGCGGGCAGACAATGCAGAAACTTTGCGTCCGCCGCCGCGACCGACATCAGTTCCTCGTTCACTTGATAGGCTGCCAGATCCTTAAGTCGTTGCTTGCTTTCTGCTTCCTGTCCCATGCTGGTCCAGACGTCGGTGTAGACAAACGAGACATTCTCCACCGCCGCTTTGGCATCGTCAGTCTGTCGAATAAGTTCCTTGCCCGCGTCGGCATTCAGTTCTTCGATAAAACTTGATTCAAACTGATAGCCAGCGGGAGCTCCAATGTTCAACGGAACGCCCAATCGGCTGCAGATCACCGCTAGGCTGTACGTCACGTTGTTCGCATCGCCGATGTAGGCAATGCTCACGCCGTCCAATCCACCTGCGATTTCCTGCACGGTCAAGAGATCAGCCAACGCCTGGCAGGGATGACTCACATCGGTCAAGCCGTTGATCACCGGGCACTGAGCAAATTGAAGTGACTCTTGCACCAGCGCATGACTTTTGGCTCGAATCACCAGCAAGTCTAGGTAACTTGTCAGAATCGGCATGAAATCACATAGAGGTTCACGACTTCCCCAACCGACATCCGCCCCCAACATTAGGCTGTTACCACCAAGATGCCCTGTCAACGTTTCAAAGCTAACCCGCGTTCGCAAAGAGGGCTTTTCAAACAGCAGACCGACGACGTTGTTTTCAAGGATCGATTCGCGTTTGCCAATGGCCAAGTCTGCCTTCAGCTTGGCCGAGACTTCAAGAACGCGGGCAATTTCTTCCGCCGTCAGGTCGAACAGAGATAATACGTGTCGCATGATTAAACTTTGAAAAAGAAATACTTCTTGATCGGCCCGAATCCAACCAATTGATCCCGACCGTTACGAGTGACTGCTCGCTAGTAACTACTCGCGGTATAGCACCGTTCCGATACCGCCGCTGGTAAACACTTCCAGCAACAACGAGTGACGTAAATTACCGTCAACGATATGAACTTTACGGACTCCTTCGTCGAGCGTCTCCAAACACGCTTCGATCTTAGGAATCATTCCCTCACTAATCGATCCGTCGGCAATCAACTGCAACGCCTGCTCACGCCCCAACGAAGAAACGATTGAGCTTGGGTCAGTGGGATCTGTCATGACACCCGGCACATCACTGAGGATCACTAGTTTTTCCGCATCCAATTCCTGAGCTACCTTCGTGGCGGCTGTGTCCGCGTTAACATTAAGCTTTTGCCCGCCAGCAGTGATCGCCATTGAAGGGATCAATGGAACCATCCCTGAATTGCTAAGACTTTCGATCGTCGCCCGATCTACTGAAGTTACTACCCCGACGTGACCGAGATCAACGGAGGCCCCATCGTCATCGGCAAGCTGTAACGGCTCGCCCTTGAGCACTGGCGTCGTTTCAAAATTGAGCATCTTTGCACGCCCGCCGATTCGCACGAACTCGTCTGCCAGAAACTGGTTCACTTCGGTCGCCAAAACCTTTTCGACAATGTCTAGCGTTGCGTCATCCGTGTAACGACGGCCCTGAACAAAACGTGGAGTGATCCCGGCATCCGCCATCGCGGCACTGACTTTTTTTCCGCCGCCATGCACCACGACCGGTCGCATCCCGACCGATTCCATGAACAAAATATCCAACAGGATATGGTGCAGCGCGTCGACATCCCCCAACAAGCTGCCCCCGAGCTTGATGACCGTCGTCTTGCCGCGAAACTCGCGAATCCACGCCAAAGCTTCAATCAGCGTGTCGGCTTTCTCTATTGCTTTTTGCAACGTGCAGATCCAGTTCCAACTAGGGAAAGCCCACCATCGTAGAACCCACAGGCAAATGATGTCAACCTGAGGCCGACACGAGTGCCAATCTGGCCGCAGGGCCCAAGGCAAAATGAGATACTTACTTTGCGTCGGCCGACGTGACTCGCTTGATCTCAGCCAAGAAACGCTTGAAGGTGTCCGTACGTTCCTCGGCCTTTACTGCCAAGCATTTGTGAACGGCACTGACCAAATGAGGGTCCAGATTAGGCCGATGCTTTCGAATATCGATCATGGGCTTGGTATCGTGAGCCAATGCCGCGTTGCCCGAGTGATCGGTGCTGCCCCACGGGTGCTCGAACGTCAGCAGGCGATACACCGTGACGCCAAACGCAAACAAGTCCAATCGTTGATCAGTTTCTCGCCGCCGAACGATCTCGGGAGCCATGTACTGAGGCGTTCCCGTTCGATTGCCAGGCATTCGATAAGGAGCCTCGTCCGGCAGAGTCAAACCGAAGTCAATCAGCTTCAAACTGGAAAAGTCTTTGGCACAGATAAAGTTTCTCGGACATACATCGCGATGAATGAAGCCAAGTTTATGGACTTCCATCAACGCCTGAGCCATGTGCCTGATCAGCGTCAACTGATGAGGAATCACCTTCGGATTCCGATCGCGAATCACCAGATCCAGACCGGGCCCGTCAAGATACTCCATCAAGATATACTGCTGACCGGTGGTCGTTTGACCGTACTCAAGCGTTTTCACAATCCGAGGATGATCGAACTTCATCGCGATCTCGCCCTCAGGCGGCTTGTTCAATCCTTTGAAACGAGCCTCAAAGTAATCGAGCTTCTCTTGATCGATGAACTTGATCCCGTAGCGGTCCCGCGTCCCGATCTTCGTTCCAACTCGGAACTTTGACATCGTACCGGAGAAAGAGTGCCGATCCAGCTGATACGTTTTGGCAACGTCCAAACGTCCACCGCCGCCACCTAGGGCCGATTTAATATTATCCAAGAAGCCCATTTGTCTGGCTCGCGTTTCGTTTCACTGGGTAAATTGCTGGCAAATGTTCCGAACACTAGGTCGCCATCACTTGCCACAGTAGTCAATCGTGCGAGCAATTTCGGCTTTGAGTTTTTCTCGAGGTACGATCCGATCGATGAACCCGTGCTCCAGCAAAAATTCGCTAGTCTGAAAACCTGCCGGCAACTCGATCCGAATCGTTGCCTTAATCGTACGAGGCCCAGCGAATCCGATCAACGCTTTAGGCTCAGCGAATACCACATCGCCCAACGATGCAAAACTTGCAGCAACGCCACCCATCGTGGGATTCGTCAGCACAGAGATGAACAATCCCCCCTTTTGATCATAGCGAGCCAACGCAGCAGACACTTTCGCCATCTGCATCAGCGAGAAGATCCCCTCATGCATCCGGGCTCCTCCGCCCGAACCGCTGATGATGATCAGAGGCAGATTCTGTTCGGTCGCTCGCTCGACCAGCCGAGTCAATCGTTCACCGACAACCGAGCCCATACTTCCCATGATGAACTGCGAATCGGTAATTCCGATCGCCACGCGCCGGGCACGAATCATGCCGGTTCCGGTGATCGCCGCATCCGACAAACCCGTTTTCTTTCGCTCGGCCGCCAGCCGGTCCACGTAAGCGCGACTGTCGGTGAACTTCAACGGATCGCCAGCCAACAGGTTGCCATCCCATTCTTCAAAGGTGCCGGCATCAAGCACTTGCTCAATCCGCTTACCCGCGGAAACGTACAAGTGAAAATCACACTCGGGACAAATGCGTTGATTCCGCTCAAGCGTCTTGGTGACCAAGCGAGCTTTGCAACCGGGGCACTGAGTCCATGTGCCTTCGGGAATATGGCGTTTCTTTCGTGCGGTCACAGCAGTCTGAGTTTGAGGCATAATTGAAGATGATAATTTCGGCAAAGAAAACGTTTGCTTATTGTCGCATAGAACATCGGTCTTGTTCAAGGCAGAACGTCGATTCGGCATCGACCAAGAGTTTTCGGCTATCTGGTCACTAAAGGAAACCGGAAAAACTCCGCTATATCGCTATCCTAATCAGAACCGCTGCCAAAACTAGCTATGAACGACAGCAGCGTGGAGCTTGACTCAGCAACGACTGGCCGTGAGCAGCTGCTCTTGCACCTCTGTTTCACGGCTCAGGCACTAGGACCTCAACCGAAGATCTTCTCAAACGCCGCCGCCAGATTCTTGTAGCCGATAACGGTCACGACGGCGACCACCAGAAAGCCAAGCACGTTCGAAAACACACCATTTCGGTGCTCGCCCATCAGCTTCGACCGGTTCAGCAACACCAACAACACGACCGCCACCACAGGCAGCAGCATGCCATTAGCAACTTGAGCCAGCACAATCACTTGAGTCGGGCTGGTACCGGCGAGCACTGCGAACACACCCCCAAACAGCACGACCACTGACGAAACAGTTCTCAAACGCCAGTCGGAAAGTTCGTTCGGCCAGCCAAAACAACCTGCTGCTGCATATCCCGCCGCCACCGGAGCCGTGATGGAACTGGTAAACCCGGCAGCAAACAATCCGACCGCAAAAATCCTTCCGGCCCAATCGCCCAACGCAGGCCTTAGCTGCCGAACAACATCCGTCGCCTTGCTGAACTTTACCGCCTCATCACCAGCGCCCGACGAATAGACGCAGGCCGCCGTGATCAGGATTGCCATCGTGATCAAGCCACCCAACGAAACGGCAAAGATCGTATCCATCCGCGACTGCCGAACGGCGTCATTTGCCTGGTCAACCGAGTCACCGCCCCACTGCTCCGACGCCGCGCTGGCATGCAGGAACAAGTTGTAGGGCACGATCGTGGTTCCAATCAAACCGACGACAAACCATTCGCTGCCGGCTGGAAGCGTTGGCAGCAGCCCGCTTCCCAGATCCATGACCGCCGGGGCGGATCGAAATGCCGACACGACAAATACCAAACTCATCAACCCAATCAATCCCATCATGGTTCGTTGCAACCACTTGAGCCTTCCAAACCAGATGACCAACAGCGCGCTGACCGCCGTCAAAGCAACGAAGCTGTTGATGGCAGGCACCGATTGATCCAATCCCACTAGGATGGTGGCTCCAGCGGCGGCTCCAAGCAAGTTACCCGTTTGGTAGGCCGCATTGCCAACGAAGATCGCTGCCAACACCAGCAATAAGATTGCCCATCGCAAGAAATTCGACGTCGTCGATTCAGTAATCGCTTGCGCCAACCCACTGCCGGTGACGATTCCCAGCCGCGCCGCCATTTCTTGTAGCGCCGTCGTTGCGACCACAGCAAACACGACCACCCACAACAATGCCATACCGTATTCGGCCCCTGCCACGCTGGCCGTCAACACGGTGCCAGGGCCAATGAACGCAGCGGCTACCAGTACCGCGGGCCCCGAGGGGAAAAATCGATTCAGATTCATAAACGCGTTCCTCGCCTTATTCATTACTACCATTGGCCGCGCCGAGATCAAAAAGCGCCAACCGAATCTCTTCGCACACCTGTACATCTTCTTCCGCGGACAACTGTGGCTCAAGCATCAGGATGGCTCGTGGCATGTGATTAACGTGCCGACCAATCGCCCAAGCCGACGCACCCCGAACAAGCGGTTCTTGATCCGCCAACCCTCGCTCAAGCGCCGCCAAATTTTCCTCGCTAGGACGATTCCCCATCGCGATCGCCGCATTACGAAGGATGCCACGGCGACGCGGACGCCACAACGGCGTCTTGCGAAAACGAGCACGAAACTCGTCGTCGGTCAACCAGAACAGCGATCGCAGGTCCAGCGGATCGTGATTCGGCAAGGGCTCGAATGCCTCCTGATCTGAAAGCGGAGCTTTGCGGTTCCACGGGCAAACCTCTTGGCACACGTCACAACCGAGCACCCAATCCTCCATGCCGGTACGCATCGAGCGATCGATCGGACTTCGGTGCTCAATGGTCAAGTAGCTAATGCACTTCGTTGCATCCAATTTTCCCGGCTCCACAAACGCATTCGTCGGACACGCGTCCAAGCACGCGGTACAAGTCCCACAATGAAAGCCGGAAAATGGTTCGTCGTATTCCAGCGGCACATTCAACAGCAACGCCGCAAGAAAAAACCAACTGCCTTGTTGAGGATTGATCAGCATGGTGTTTTTGGCGGCCCACCCCAACCCGGCCAACTGAGCGAACTCGCGCTCCAGCAGCGGCGCCGTATCGACGACGCCGCGTGCAAGAATCGGTTGGCCCAAGTCATTCTTTAGCTCCATCGCAAACCGTTTCAATTGCTTCAGCCTAGAATGAATCAGGTCGTGATAGTCACCCAACCCCCAAGCGTAGCGAGCGATTCGACCTTGTCCTGCGTTGGCCGGTTTTGGTCGCTGCGTCTGGTAGTTCATCCCCAGCATCATCACGCTGACAGCTCCATCCATCACATGCCGAGGGTGTTCGTACGCATCAAGCCGCGTCTGCATGTAATCCATCTCACCGGCGTACCCCGCTTCGATCCAGTCCGCCAGCGGCGCGAAACCAGCAGGAGAAACCGCCGCGCAACAACCAGATAGCGTAAAGCCCAGCCTGTCGGCTTCGGCTTTTAACGATCGTGTCAATTCTGACGGCGTCATAATGGTTTCGAATACAAAAGATTTACAGAAACTGTTTGACTCAGGGTCTTGCGTGTTCTCGAAGTCAGCTTAGTGTGGAGTGAGTCGGCCTGCGGGCCCTTTTAAAAATCTTGACGCAGGAAAAAATTCTTGACGCAGGAAAACAATCTCCTGGAAAGGCTCCAACATGAAACGCATCCTTGCAATCGCATTGACGGTCGCCGCAGTCACCATCATGACTGACTCAACGGCAAACGCACAGATCAACACTTCCGGGTTCGGCTTCGGTGTCGGGCTCAATCAAGCTGGCAGTGCCGCATTTGGTGGACGCCGTGGCTTTGGCGGCGGCGTTGGGTTCCTTGGCCCGTTCAACAGCGTTCGTCGGTTTGAACAACCGCCGTTCTTCGCACGGTTCCCGCCAGTGTACTACGATCGGATCGTACGTCGCCCCTACGGCATCAGTCCTTTCGCCGCACCTCCCGGAATTGCTCCTGTCGAGCTTTCGATTCCTGCCCACGCTCCAATGACGGTCAAGAACCATTTCTTTGACTCAAAGGTAGCCCCGGTATCGGAATCAATCAAAGTGAAAGAAGCCGACAAAAGCATGGATAACAAGACAACCTCAACGTGGGTTTCGAACCCCTATGTGTCCACTCTGGCGGTCAAGTAACTGAGTATCGCATTCGCGACAAACCCTCCACCACCAGTTTGACACCCATCGCCTCGGTTATTCTACCGGGGCGTTTCTGCGCGCCCACGTTTCGCTTTTTGAGCATCTCAAAATACGCTCGCAAATCGATTTCAAATTCGATTTCAAATTCGATTTTCAAATCAGAGCACAGAGCATGAAGACCAAGGGTGTTGGGAACGGCGATCAACCAGATCAGGGCGTCCGAAATATCGCTCACGGCACTCAGTTTCTGTCAGAGGCAAAGTGCCACGGCGCTGGACTTCAGACTTTTGGCTGCCAACACAATTCCCGCGATTCCAAGAGTTGGAAGTTCTCGTTTGGTGCGGAGTCCAAACTCAAACAGATATATTTCTCTCGCTCAGAATGCCTGACGGTAATCCGAAGGCGGCAAGATGTCCCCAAGAAATGGACTTCTTAGCTCCGGCTGAAGCGTAAAACGCCATGGCGTGGGTCGGCGTCGCAAAAAGAGCCTTTTGCCTCAAAATCTGCTGCTTTTCGCGGCTTTTTGAGGTGCAAATGTGGGCTCGCTAACACTTGCATCAGGTCTTTACCGAAGCGCCCCCAAAGATACGACATACTACATTAGAGTTACGTCTAAAACTCGACTAAAATTACGACGATCTACTTCTACAGCCAACCGCTACAGTGGCCGATCCTCCCTTCTGTTCTTTTTTACCAAAGGCGTCTTTTTCGATGCTCTTCATAAAAAAACACAATGAATTGAAGTTACTTTTTTGGTTAATGGCCCCGATCGTTGCCTGTGGATTCGCTAGATATTCGCACGCTCAAGCTCCTATCATCTGGGAAGCGCCTGCCGCGTCCCAGAACACAAATGACATCCGAGTCACCGACAGTCCTTTCCTGTTCGCCTTCAATGGCGGCGGTTCGGTGAACATTTCGGGAATCGAATTTACGGGGGGCACTTTTGACGAGCTCCCGTCGGGAATGACATTTTCCCCCTCTTCGGCTACCGCGGACACGGCAGCCGCCGGCCTGACTGAATCGACAGGCGACTCTGGCTACGACACCTTGCTCAACAGCATGGCCTACACAACCTCTGGAGAGCGTACTGGATCGATTGAATTCAGTGGTTTGACGACAGGGCAAGAATATCAAATCCAGCTTTGGTTCAGCGACCAACGTGGCAACAACCGCACAATGTCATTCGGTGACAATGGTGCTTCGGCTGGTGGCGTAAATCTCGCGGGTGGCACAGTTGATTTCGGTCAGAATGTCGTGGGAACCTTTACCGCGGCGGGCGCAACTCAATCACTGTCTTTGGAAACCAATGGCTTCAACAACATTCATGTGAACGCGCTGACCTTGGCCGAAGTCCCCAGCATCCCACAACCCGATATCGAACCCGTCCAAGGATCGAATTGGAATATCGATACGGTGGATGAGTGGGGCATCGCTATTGATCGCGACAACAGTAACTATCTGGTCTCAGACGGCTTTGCGATATCATCCGCCAATAATAGTGTCTTCCAAAGTCGTGTTCAGTCATTCGAGACCAAACAAACCTTCCAAGACATGCTGATCCAACAATCCAAGGAATGGAATGCCATCAAGTGGACCGATACCGATGATGATATCAGCCCTGGTGCCAACAACGCGATGGTCTTCGTCACTCCGGGAGAAGGCGATTACATCGTAATCGATCGCATCAACAGTCAATACTTTATCTATCACAGTACAGACTTGATCGACTGGGAACGCAAGGGAGTCATTGGCGCCGGTTATCGGTGGGTCACGACCGCTGAGTACCACGATGGAAGACTGTTCATCTATCACGACGACGAAAACGACCATGACCCCAGCCTGGTAACCGTTGACTACGTGGCAGGATCGGGAGAGTTCTTTGACGCCAATGGTGTTCTTACTGGCCCAAGCGACACGATTGCAGTAACCGATTACGGTGTTGTGCTCGACAAACCAGAGATCACTGTTGACGGGACTGTATATCAGCTTGCTGGCGGATCGGACAACGCGATTTTTCGAGATCCCGCCGATGGTCAGTTTCACATGATTTACGAAAACTGGTCCCATCAAAACGCCCAACGATTCAGCTGGGACTCCAACATCGCGTCACAATCCATCAGCGCCGACGGCATCAATGGGTTTATTTTTGATGAGGCAACACGTCCCTTCGACGTGCGGGGCAACCTGATCACTCAGGACCAAGCAACAGACCCGCATTCTTTCACGCAGATTGGTGGCACCGTGACCCCACTGACTGTGAACGGAATCGATTACTTTGTAGGCTTCCACCCAAATCGCCTGCACTTATTCCAGTTAACCGATCAACTTCACGGTTGGGGCGATCACTCGATGGTCAAAGTTGGCGAGACCTACTATCTGTTCGTCGATGACGACTCGCCGACTGAAGGTATTGGGTTAGGCTATTGGTACGGAACGAGTCTTTCCGAACCGCTCACCTACGGCGGTCGGCTGCTCGATAATGTCCACCCGGATCCTGATATCGGTTTTGCGGAAGGTACATTTCAGCTGCTAGTTCAAGGCAGAGACAACGACTTGCGCAGTTTTGGACCATGGACGCCCGGCATTGAGGCGCAAGCGGGCGTCGACACAGACGGCGACGGGACCGCTGATGTCTGGACTGAATGGCAGACCGTTGCCGAGCAATACAGTCGTGTAAGTGGCTTCGCCAAAGCCGTTGATCTTGAAGAAGCTAGGATGGATTTATCATCTCTGCCTGATGGGTATGGGATCGCTTTCCGTTTAAGATCCGAACTAAGCGGCGTCAGTTTTGACGCGATCAATATCACTTCTGTCGCAGCGCAACCTCTTGGCGACTTCAATAGTGATGGCCAAGTCGATTGCTTGGATATCGACGCTTACTTTGGCAACATCGACGCGGCGGCAACCGAGGCGATTGCTGAACTGGACCTAGTAGGGGACGGTCAAATCACCATTGATGATGTCGCTCTTCTGGTTGAGGATCTGGTTCAGACCTCAAACGGAATCGTAGGCACATTTTTGGGGGACGTGAACTGTGACGGTTCAGTTGACGTTCTCGGGGATGCGTTTACTCTGGTCGCAAACTTGGGTAGCTCAGCATCAAGTTACTCGCAGGGCGACATCAATCTTGACGGTATCGTCGATGTCTTGGGAGATGCGTTCGTTCTGATTGCGAACCTCGGAAACACCAACGAGTAATCGTTGCACCAATATGCTGTGTGCGGCAGGAGTGGCCTGAAAAAGCCTAAGGCATGGGCTCTCCTGTTTCGTTACCCAAATTGAGATGCCATAGTCAATCTGCTGCGGGGAATGATGAGTGACCACTCATTTTTTCGACTAATCGCAACGCTTGTAGACTAAAGCAGAATCTGCGTGTTTTTTTACCGATAAATTTCGTTGCTTTCCGAACAATGGAACGTTAACATCATTATCGGGCAAGGATCACATAGGAGGATCAGGCATGCAAACGACCGTCAATCCGGAAGCGCCGCAAGGCGATCAACCAACGACGCTGTTCCCAAATTCAGCACAGGCAAATTCAGCGAAGGCGAAGTCAGCAAGCGCTGATGCCGCTTCGATTTCAACTCAATCCAATCCAATTGCGGAAACGATTGCCGGGCCAATTGCTGGTCCTCAACCGCATACGCCCGATCAGGACCTTGAGCTATTTGGTCGCTGGGTAGAGAAACCGATTTGGGTTCCTCCTAAAGATAACAACGACGACTTGGCCAAATCGATGCTGAATCGTTTCAGCCCGTTCGCCACAAAAGACAAATGCTGGAAGCACGTCACCAAAGAACACCGTGACAAGTTCACGCAAGTCCGAGCGATCGAATTACCTAAGGCTTCAATCCGATTGCCGCAAGGAACTTTGTACGTCACTGTGACCGAACGCGATCGCTTTGACGAAATTGAAGAAGAGATTCCACGCTGCGTTCAGACTCGGCTGGATGAATTCTTAGCGGGCCCCGGCAAACAGCGAGGCGTCAAGGTTTCGTACCTGAAACCGCTATGCGTGGAGTCCGGCAGCGATCTGATCTTCACGACCCAGCAGGAACTGGACGACGCGATCACCAAGATCCAAAACGAAGTATTTGCGTCTTACAGGAAGCAGTATCCGGCTCACTTTTTGAGACAACTGGCCGTCAATGCGTTGGACGCGGCGCTGTTCATTCCTCGGTCGCTGCTGTCCTCTTTCCTTGAGCGAAAGAAGCGCGAGGTTGAAACGGTTCATGGAAAGCTAGAATTTGAGCGACGCAAGCGGGCTCATCAGGCCATGCGACATCTCAATCGGCGCAGCAAGAAAAAGTGCTCGTTCGATGACGTACTGTCGTTGACCGACACGCCCGATCGAGAGGACGTGATCGATCACATTGTTCAGGAAAAAATGGAAGCCCGGGCAGTAGCGATGGCCAATGCCGAACGCCAGATGTATTTGCTGGCCTCAGCGGCTACGTTGCCGTGGTTTGCCGCAATGTCGATCGCTGCCTACAAAGTCGCAGCGGTTTCGGTCACCACTGCAATTTCCGTGTCGGTCTGTGATCCTGCCTTTGTCGCCGAGATGCCTGGATCCAGAGGGCGTCTGTTGAAAATTGGTCACTTTGATGAAGTCGATGGCGTCATGCACGTCGAAATCTAAACGACTGCCGGTTCTTGGGAGCCTTGATTGATTCAAGGTTCCCTTGTTTCTCGCCCTAGCCACTTGGCCCTGCGATCTGCCCGGCTTCTCGCACCTGCGGACCTGCCCCGGCTATCGAAGAACCAACGCTTGTGAAAGAATCTCGGGTTGCTATCTAAACGTGGCGGGCACGAGCGAACCATGCTTCGCGCCAGCCGGAACATACTCGATACACCCGATTAGAAACTCATGAGCAAAAAAGAAGAAGTTGATGCCGCCGTTGCGGACGTAGATTTTGACAACAAGAGCTACCAGATTGAACTGGATACTTCCGAGGGAAAGATCCTGCTGAACTTGGATCCGACTCACGCACCCGGTCATTGCAAGAACATGATCGGTCTGACGAAGATCGGTTTTTACGACAACTTAATTTTTCACCGCATCATCGATGGATTCATGATTCAGGGTGGTTGCCCAGAAGGCAGCGGGATGGGTGGCCCCGGTTACCAGATTCCGGCAGAGTTCAACGCCACCCCGCATGTTGCCGGAACACTTTCGATGGCTCGTTCGCAGGCCCCAGATTCGGCAGGCTCACAGTTCTTCATCTGCCTTGGAACTCAGTCTTTTCTTGACAATCAGTACACTGCTTTTGGGCAAACGGCTGACGAAGCAAGCATGGAGGTCGTCGCAAAAATTGGTGGCGTCGCCACCAATGCTGGCGATCGTCCCAACGAAGATGTGACGATTAAGAAGGCCACTGTGATTGAAAAATAGCCCGATGGCATCTTCCAAAAAGCAACAGATTCAGGCTCAAGCTCAGGCCATCATCAGCGCTGCTGATGCTGGCCTGTTTGCCACCACGGTCGCATTGGCCAAAGCGTTTTTGCAAGAAAACCCCAGCAGCGTCCGCGCTTGGCTGGATCTGGGGCATGCGCTGACCTGTTTGTGTCGGTATGACGACGCGATCGCCGCCTACCAAAAAGCGATCGGCCTAGCGGAAGATGCAGGGCAGAACCCGGACGGCATCCACTCCGAACTGGGGCAACTGTACCGGCAACAGGGCGATTTCGACTCGGCCGCCGAGTGCTTTCAAAATCAGATCGATGCCAACCCCGATGATGCCGCCGGTTATTTAATGAAGGCCACGCTTCAACTGCAAAGCGGTCAACCTGACCAAGCAATTGAAACGCTCAACCGAGCCCTCGATTGCTCAGCCGGCATCAAGGAAGAAGTTCACTTTAGTCTTGGAACCGCCTTCCGCAGCACGGGCGATCTGGTTCAGGCTCGTGATCAGTTCCAGCGGGCTCTTGCGATATCGCCAGACTACGCGGCAGCGAAATCGGCACTCAAGGACACAACATCTGCCATTTCTGCTAGCCAAGCATAAGTCGCCGCCGCTAAGTACCGCCGGGCGACCAACTCCTCCCCCAGTCTGCCAAGACTTCCACCACGACTTAACCGGTACAGCCACGCTTCGGCTTCCTGCGAGTGGCTTGCTAGCACCGGATATCTGATCGAGTGACTCGACTGCTGCGTCGATGAGTAACTTTAACGATCATGCGCATTGTGGGGGTTGTCCGCGCCCCCGCGCACTTTTCATTCGTCACCAAATATTCCCATCCATGGTTGATTCGAGAACAATTCGAACCGCATGCACTCTGCTGCTAAGCATGTTGATATGCCCGTGGCCCGCGACTGCTCAGACAGTCCAGCCGGATGCTCAAACTGCGTTTCAATTGGCTGCGGGGTACTACGAGCGTGGGGAATGGGACGAAGCGACCGAAGCGTTCGAGTCCATCATCGCTTTTTATCCGCGAACGGGTGAAGCCGATACAGCCCATTTTTTTCTGGGCGAATCTTTGATGCAACGGGAGGAATTCCAGAACGCCTACCTGTCGTGGCAGACCTACCTAAAACGGTTGCCCGCTGGCGAATTCGCTTCACGATCCACCTTTCGGATGGGCGAGGCCGCAATGCGGCTGGAGCAATTTTCGCAGTCAATTCGCTTGCTGGAAACGTTTGTCAGTCAATATCCTGGCGACGCGTTAGAACAATTCGCGTTGGCCTACTTGGGTGAGATGCGATTGACTCGAAACGAACCGCAACTGGCTCAGCGGGTCTTCGAAGCATCCTTGCGTATCGATCCGAGCGGTCATGTGGCCAACCAGAGTCGCTTCGGCCTAGCCAGAAGCTTGCAAGTTCAAGGCAACAAGCTGGACGCTTTAAACTTCTACGATTTCATTGTTCGTGAACCGGACAATCCGTTGGCCGGTGCAGCTCGACTGGAGGCAGGTATCATCCACTTTGCTGAAGCGAGCTTTGACTCGGCAAAGGATTTGCTAAGCCCGATCGTTGATCCGATGAATCCTTTCGGCTTGACCAGCGATTCGGAAACTCAAAGCAAAACACGCTATTGGCTGGGACGCATCGCGCTGATCGCGGACGACTTTCGTACGGCACTCGACCATTTCCAGCAAATCGATTTCGACATCGTCGAAAATGACATCGCAGTTGCCGCCTGGTTCGATGGATCGGTCGGAGCGACTCGCGCCGGTGATCACCAACAGGCCGATCAATGGCTAACCGCCCTGATTGGGAAGTTTCCGGATCACGAACTGACCGATGACGCTCGGTTTTTGCAAATTCGCAATGCCTTTGAGAAAAACACGGAGTCTTCGGTACCGGAATTGGTAGATGTATTCTTCGCGAACCACCCGGAGAGCCCGTTCCGCAATCAAGTGAACGAATTGTTAGGTCAACTGGCCTATCAAAACAAACAGTACGACGAAACCGTCCGAATCTTCACGGAGCTGCTTGAGACCAAGCCGGTTGAAGGGGACGACCATGAAATGCAACGCCTGACTTGGTCGTACTACACCGCGTTGGGCAAGATCGGGCTGGAGCAATTCGGTCAGGCAGAAACCATTCTGCAATCGGTGGCATCATCGGACGAACTACCAGACGAGAAGGAAGCACAATCCTTGTCGACGTTGGTTCAGATCGCGCTGGCGACCGCCAGATTCTCGCTGGGCAAGCATGACCTGGCCATCGAGAACTACGAAGCCTACCTTTCGGTCGTCGGTTGGAATGACCAAACGGCTTCTTCTCAGCATGAACTGGTGCTCTGCTACGCTCAGGCGGGACGTTGGAACGACGCACGCAATGGCTTTGATCGTTTGAGCGTACAAAACTTGATCGCGAATGACGGCCAGCACTTGCAGTTGCTCCTGTCGCTGGCGATTGAGTCGTCCGATGAAAGCGACCCCGAATTTTGGTACACCACGCTGAGACAAGCGGGACTCGGAAAAGGCGATGTAGAAGCCTCCAGTCTGGCCGAAATCGCATGGCTGAAACAAGAACAGGGAGATCAAGAAACGGCCGATCGCCTGTTCGACGAACTTCTGGAACGCTTTCCCAACCATCCCTCTGCGGCCGAGGCAGGCATCGCGCGAGCTGCACGTTTCGAAACTCAATCAAATTTCAAAATGGCTGCTGCCATCTACTCCCAAGTTGCAACGAACTTTGCCGATCGGGAAATCGGATCGATCGCCGCGCTGCGTCACGCGTATGCCTTACAAAAAATTGGCACGCGTCGAACATTACGGGAAGCTCGAACGAGCATCGATGCGTGGATCGAAAAAACAGCGGCCACCGCCAGCTCACAAAAAGAGCAGGATCTCTTGGCTGAAGCACTCTATCAGTCCGCGTGGATCTGTGAAGATTTAAAAGACTTCACAAGCCGAGACCTTCGCTTTGCGGAACTGGTCGAGCACCATCGGATAAGCAAGTACTGGCCTGATGCTGCCTACCGAGTCGCTCGTAAACAAGTGAACGATAAAGAGCCCAGTTCGGCAACTGGCCTGATTGAATCGATCCGGACCAACGAACTTACCCCCACACACATTTTGGCGCGAACCGATTTTCTGCTGGGACAAGTCCACGCGAAACAACTGCGTTGGAGTGATGCCGAATCCGTGTTTCGCAAACTGGTTGGGCAAACCGACGACTTGTCGCTCAAAAACAAAAGCCGCTACTGGTTGGCCGAATCTCTGTACCGCCAAGATAAGTTTTCGCAGGCCGGAGAGATTTTTGCTCAACTACAAAAGCAGAAAATTCGCGAACTTGGCTCACTTCGCCCATGGATACTACTGCGTTCAGTCCAGTGCAGCGCGAAGGCCGACAAATGGCAAGACGCTGCGGCGTTGGCACAAACCGCGATCAAAGAGTTTCCGAATTTCTCGCTGGTCCATGAATACCAATTCTATGTCGCGCGTGGCCTAGAAGCCGACGGGGTACTCAACGATGCGATCGAAAGCTACGAACAGGTCGTCAACTCGCCCCAAGGCAGCTCAAGTGAGACTGCCGCGATCGCTCAATGGCGAATTGGCGAAATTCGATTTCACCAAGAAGACTATCCGGCCGCCATTCAGGCGTACCATCGAGTTAATTCGATCTATGGTTATCCGAAATGGCGTAGCGCCGCGTTGCTGCAAGCCGGTAAATGCCAAGAGCACCTGAAAAACTGGAAGCACGCCGAAAAACTATATCGACAACTGTTGAAGTCGTTCCCTGACAACGAACTGGCGACCGACGCTCAGGGTCGCTTGACTCGGCTTCAATCCGTTGCAGCGAAAACCACGTCCGACAGGACAACAAACAATCACACCACCCGATAAGGCGACAGACGGAATGAAATGTACCTACTGCATACTCAATACGTAGGATTGTCGAGCGATCGACAAATATGTTTCATCTCGGCTTCCGCAAAAACCTTCACTATTCAAACAACAACTGACTATTAGTTAGCTTATTGAGAGAAATGTCATGGTAAACCCAACCTATTCACTACCACGATTTCTGTTCGTGTCGTTGATCCTGACGGGTCTGACGCTGGTCCTTAGCGATTCCGGTGCCTACGGTCAGCAAAACCTGCCCTCCAATGGTTTCGAAATCCCAGCCGCATCGGCCCCAGTCGTCGTTACCGAATCGGCGGGCGTTACGACGACGCAGCCAAATGCTTCGGTCGCTGACCACTCGGGTCGGCTGCTGTCTGTGCTGATGGGTGGTGGACCGCTGATGATTCCGATCGCCGTTTGCTCATTCATCTTGGTCGTATTTGTCTTCGAAAGATTTATCAGCTTGCGAAAAGGACGCGTCATTCCGGGTCCATTCACCAAGCGTTTTATTGAACAACTTCGTGAGAAAGAACTTGATCAGAATTCCGCTATCGTCCTGTGCGATCGTGATGGAAGCCCCACGGCGAAAGTTTTCAAAGCGGGCGTGGAACGCTGGGGCCGTCCAGCGATCGAAGTCGAACAAGCGATCTTGGACGCGGGCGAACGCGCATCGAACTCGCTGCGAAAGTATTTACGTCTGATCAACGGAATCGCCACCGTCTGCCCATTGCTGGGCTTGCTAGGCACTGTGCTAGGGATGATTCAGGCGTTTGATTCAATCGCGTCGGTCGGACCCGGCATTTCCGACCCGAAAGCGTTGATCGCTACCGGCATCAGCCAAGCGCTGTTGACCACGGCGGCCGGCATGACTGTCGCAATCCCCGCGTTGATCAGCTATCTGTTTTTCAGCAGCCGCGTCGACAAGCACGTGATGGAAATCGATGCGTTGGGAATGAAAATCGTCAACCTAGTTTCGGCAGAAACTGGAGTCGCAAAACCACGTAGCACTCGCAAGGCCGCCTGATCTGAACCGTACGCCAAGTCCGCCACGCCCGATCAAGCCACAACCTTGGGCAAGAGACACACCAGACACGCTAGAAGAAGCAAGGAATTGAATCATGCCTCTGAAATTAAACCGAGACGATCAAACGTCCATCAACCTGACTCCGATGATCGACATCGTGTTTCTGTTGATCATCTTCTTCATGATCGGGACTCGGTTCAGCGAGCTAAACGAGTCGGAGCGGAATATCGCATTGAACCTGCCGCAAGTTGCCAACGGTCGGGCTCTGACGATCGCTCCCAGAAAGCGCGTCATCAACGTCATTGAAAACGGCCAGATCCTGCTGGACGAAAAAGTCGTTTCGCTACAGCAGCTCGAGAAAAACCTGACCGACGCCAGAACGCAGTACCAGAAACTTGGCGTGGTGGTTCGAGGCGACGCCAATAGCCGCTACGAAGACGTAGCTCAGGTCATCGCAACTTGCCGCCGAGCCGATGTGGCGGTCGACCTACCGGTCCGAGTCGCTGAATTGCGTCAATACTGAACGAAGCCCACACCGAAAGCCACCGTTCTTTGCTCCTTACTCAACGACGACCTTATCACAAACCTTTGCCCCGCCCAAACGCTGACCGAGTCCCGTTATGAATTCGATCCAACTGATATTTGCTGATTCGATGGGGAACGTTTTTACGGCTCTTTCATCTGCCAGCCTGCAAGTCTGGTTGCTGGTCGGGTCGGGAATCTTGGCCGTGTCGCTGTTGGTCTTGGCGTTGACCAAGTGGGGACATTCGCGGCCCGTTTGGAAATGTGTCATCCTGTCGTTTATCGCTCATATTTTGCTGATGGGTTACGCATACTTGACCTACACGATTTTGGATCAACCCGCGCAAGCCACCGTCGCCGAGACAATGACGGTGAACCTGATCGAAGAATTTGGTGAATCGGTGGAGCTGACCAATTCCGACGAAAGCCAATCTCTGCACAAGTCTGACCGCTGGGATCAAGTCTCCGACCAACCGCTGGAAACTCCCGACCTTGAACCACTCGATCGCCCACTGATTGACTCAGAAGTGGTCGTGGAGTCGATGCCTCGGCCGGACCGCCCGAACGTTGATCGACTAACCGCGTCAACTTCCCCTTTGACGGCACCAAAATCGGCAGACAACGACTTCGATCCAGTCGCACTTGCCGACCCGTCGAAGCTGAACGACTTTTCTAGACCTGACACGCAATCAATCAACGTGGATGCTCAGCCGATCGAAATCGCTCGTCGAACCGATCAATCCGGTCGATCGTTGACCGACATGCCTGACTTCGACAACCGATTCCAAGAAGATTTGCCTCGCGAGAAAATCGAACCGCTGATCGCCGGCACAAGTGACGCGGCGAAGCCAAAGCGAAAGATTGTACGTCCAGCTCCAGCGAACGAACGGCTCCGTTTTGCAGGCAGCCAGCCGATGAACGACCAACTAGCCAACGCGACCAACGACTTCCTGCTAAGCCGCCCAACGGCTAATAGCTCAGGGGATGGTAACGGGCAGTTGACCGTCTTGAAACGCCGCCGCAGACTGGGCGACGGACAGCCGGTGCCAGAAGTTTACTCGCTGCGTGATTCGAAAGAGCGGTTAGATATCGCGCTCAAACACGGTGGCTCAGTCCGGACGGAACGAGCGGTGAATGCCGCGTTCGGTTGGCTGGTGACCAATCAACAAACTGACGGTAGCTGGAGTACTGCGAAAACCGATGCCGGGCGCGAAACTAAAACGTTTGGTCACGATCGTAACGGAGCAGGGCGGAAAGCGAACACGGGCGTCACCGCGCTGGCGACGCTTAGTTTGCTGGCAGGAGGTCACTCGCATTTTGAAGGTGCTTACCGGCAGAACGTGCAGCGTTCGCTTGAGTATTTGATCTCGCAACAATCAAATGACGGAAATCTGGCAGGCGATGCAAAGTTGTTTGCTCGAATGTATTGCCACAGCATGTCATTATTGGCGCTCAGCGAAGCGTTGGCGATGACCGGCGATCAACGCTTGATGCCGGCCGTCCAACGAGGCGTCGACTACTGTGTCAAAGCTCAAAACCGCGACGATGGTGGCTGGCGTTATCAACCGGGTGACGGCGGCGACATGAGCCAATTCGGTTGGATCGTGATGGCCCTTCGAAGTGCAAAACTTGGCGGAGCTCACGTTCCGGCTCGTACCTTCCAGCAGATGCGTCGCTTTCTGAAACGGTGCTCTAGCGGTGTTGGTGGCAGCCTCGCTTCGTATCGCCCCGGCCAAGGAGCCAGCACGTCGATGACCGCCGAAGCACTTTTCTGTCGCTACCTGCTGGACGATGTTCCGGCTCGCAACGGCCTGCGAATCGCTTCCACTCGTATTGGCCAGGAAAGTCCTTCCCTCAATCAAGTGAATCTTTATTACTGGTACTACGGCACATTGGCAATGCGACACGTTGGCGGCGACGCGTGGGAGCGATGGAACGATCGCCTAAAGTCAACTTTGGTTTCGCTGCAAGAAACCTCAGGCAAGGAAGCTGGTAGCTGGGAACCAAACGGCGTTTGGGGCGGCTACGGAGGCCGAGTTTACTCGACCGCGATGGCGGCGTTGAACCTAGAAGTTTACTATCGCTACCTTCCAAGCCATGAATTCAGCGCCAGCAACGATGACGTGCGGGTGGGTGAACTTCAACACTACCGCATCCATCAGCTGAAGTGATCGCTATGTGGGCAGCCTGACTGGCCATGTACCGCGTATCTAGGAACAAAGTGCCACTGTTGAAACGATTTGTCCAGTTTTAACGGCATCCGATCGCCTTCTGCGAAACCAGTCGCGATTGGCTGGGTTTGACAGTATATCGGGCCAATCTACAATGAAAGGTTGGCGGCAAGAGCGACTGATCTACTTTTGACCAGTGCTCTGATTTTGTCCACGAGTCGTTTTGGCTGAGTGCTCCCATGATCGAAACTGGCACGCTTGATGTCATGCTGGCCTTCATGGGGCTCGGCGGCACCGAACTGGTAATCATCGCGGCGGTGGTCGCTTTAATATTCGTCCTGCTAAAAGTTTTTCCTCGAGTGATCTCATGATCGAAACTGGTACCTTTAACGTCATATTGGCCTTCATGGGACTCGGCAGCACCGAGTTAATCATTTTTGCGGTCGTGATGATGGTTTTGTTCGGCGGAGCAAAGCTTCCATCGCTGATGCGGAATATGGGGCGCAGCGTCAACGAATTCAAGACCGGACTCAAAGAGAAACCGACCGACGCGTCTATCGAAGATCAGCGTGA
>CAZLYM010000011.1:33565-34799 GCA_964563475.1 uncultured Pirellulaceae bacterium | reverse complement strand
TCGCTTTGTTGCTCAAACGATTTATCCTCTGGCGTTAGAGCAGCAAATCCCTTTGAGTTTTCCGTTATCTCCTCTGGCGGGACTTGGTATTGAGCAACCTGCGGGACGTGCTTATAGAGAACCCACGTCATTCCTCCACCAAGCAGTGTCAGCAGACTGGCTGCCAGTGCGACTTGCCACCGGAGTGAAGTCGAGCGTGCGGGCGAACAACGATCGGTCAACTGAGTGCCACCGTCACTCAAGACTTCATTTCGCAAAGCTTGTTTCTGAGCCACCGAAAGTGAGGCTTGATCTTGAGCCTGATAACCCGTTTGCAGCATTTCTACCGTTGCTTTGATTTCATTTACGGCCGATTCAAGCTCGGGCGATTCGTTGATCGCGGCTTCAATGGTCGCTTGCTCTTGCTTTGACAATTCGCCCAGCACGTAGGCGGTCAAGCGTGGATCGTTGTTATCAATCATGATTTTGTCACCGAGTAGATGATTTCGAGCAACCGACTCCCAGCCAGAGTTACTCGTGGAAGATGAAAAATGGAATCACAGAAAATGGAAACGCAGGAGATGCGTGCAGATCGTCGTCAGGAATCCTTGCCAATGGCATTCCGCTGACGCAACGCGCTGACGGCTTTGTGCAACAAAAAGCCGACGTTTGTTTTGCTCAGTCCCGTCACGTCCGCCATTTCTTGATAGCTCAGACCGGCCTCGAATTTCAGTTGCAGTAGTTCCTGCTCACGCTGAGGAAGTTGAATGACGTGTCTCAAAACCGTTTCAAAAACGTCCTGAGTCTCAACCACCGCCGCTGGATTCGGCCCCGGATCTGCTCTGTCGACAGGCAAATCATCCGTTGAAGTCTTCATGCGTTTTTCCTTTCGGCCAAAGTCGATTGCTCGATTGCGACACACGGTGAATAACCAAGCAGGCAATTTTGGCCTAACCTGATCTTCCTTTTGACGGCACAACTGCAGAAACGTGTCCTGTACGACATCGCGTGCCGTCTCTCGATCACGAATAAAGTGCAGAGCATAGCGCATCAGCGAGCGCTCTTGTTGTTCGATAACGTCAAGGATCCAGCCACGCGATGTTGATTCGTCGCTTGGCAGATCCTTGCCCGGACCCTGTTCCTGATTCATTCGTTGTTCCGTGTTGACGCGGTTCTGAAAGGAGAACGACGGACAAGAACATCCATTAGACAGATTTTGGCAGGAATTCCAAAATGCTCGAAAAACCAGCTGAGA
>CAZLYM010000011.1:31265-33465 GCA_964563475.1 uncultured Pirellulaceae bacterium | reverse complement strand
TCTCTTTGACGAACGCTTGGAATTCGGCGGTAAACATCGCGTTCTTGCGGACTTTACCGCGTCGCAGCATCAGGATCAATTTATCCCCGGGAACCACGGGGCCACGGAACTTAATATTGTCCAGACCACCGAGCCCTACCACATAGCTTTCATCGACCATCCCGGTGGTGGTGGCAAAGTAAGACGATAGCTGAGCCGCGCACTCACAGATCAAAACACCCGGCATCAGAGGCCGGCCCGGAAAGTGTCCCCGGACCCAGAACATTTCCTCGGTGATATCAATATACCCGACAGCACTTTCTTCATTGTTGAAAAGAATACCATCCAGCAGCGCCAGCTCATGGCGATGCGGGTTCACGTTGGCGATCGCTTCACGGTCAACCAGTACCTTACTCGGGTCGAAATCTTCAAAACTGACGAGTGAGCTTTTCAAAACGCAATTCCATTTGATCGAGGTCAATATCGCAGAAGGTGGGACGGGCAGAACCGATTTCCGGACCCAGCCCTGCCACTTATATTGGCCCAATTTGCCGCCAAATTCAACGGGCCCCACCAAGCCAAGGTCGGGATTTCATACACAATTGTTCAGTCAACCCGAGTAAAATTTACCGATTGGGAACGTTACGGGACATGGTAGCACGAAAAAGAATTGCTAGATCCTGAATCGAAGGGTGAATTCGTTCCTGCATTAGATACAATGCGTAGATAAAATTTGCGGTAGGCGATGCCTTTGTGGCGCGGGGGGACTAGGTGATGAGAGTGAGTCAGATTCCAGTTCGACAGGATTTTACTGAAGCCAGTGGCTTAGACACTAATGGTGGCACGCTGCAAGAAACGAATAATTTTCCCAAAAGCCAGTCGGAATCAAGTAGTCAAGAGTATCTACCCGGCTCTATCGACACGGACAGCGCCATCTCTGCGAAGGAGACTCAAGATGCACTCTTGACGCCGGTTGTTCCCCCCCCCATTGATGCAAACTTAAACATTTCAGTGGTGAGTGAGCAGAGTACTCTCGTGACGGCAGGCGACCAAGCGAAGCAATCTGATAACGCGGCAGGTGGAAATGCAAACGAGGCGTCGCAACTTGTTGGAGTTCAAGGCAAACCCGTCGCGACTTCAGAATCAGTAGCGGCCCAGACCGTGCCGCCACAGCAAACCTTGTCTTCTCAGGAAGAAACATTTGATCTTGGCAGTATAAATCCACTGTACTGGTTGTTGTTGGTGCCAGCGATTCTGATCCCGCTGTTGCTGTTTCGCTTTGTGATGGGCACCAGTTCAGGCAACGACTTGGAACGATACAAGTTCCGTGGCCCAACGGTTAAGGATCCTGAAGACCCGACTGTCCGTGGCCGGTTCAAGAAAAGACCACGCACTGATAGACCAACTCCAGCTGATGATAGCATTGCTGTCGATACGGATCATCGTGCTCAAGAGTCCAGCGACTTGGACGACAAACTGAGTTTTCTTGATGAGGCTGAAAGCGATGTTTCGCTTGACGTCGCTGCCGCTTCGACGAACGATCTTGAGTCCGTCCCGGTGCCTGAATTAGCTGCCGAATTATCAAGTGAGCCTTTGGAGCTAGGTGATTTCGATCCCCATGGCGACGAACCCTCGAAACAATTTGCGGAGACTAAAGAGAATGTCTCCAATCTCTCCTCTGAAAGTAGACCATTGAACAATCAATCAGATAGTGACCTAGGCTTTGATTTTTTCTCGGATGACGACGATCTTCAGGCGAGCGATAATGTTGCCTCGGACGAACTGGCGGAGTTGTCAGCGGAGGAAGTGAATAGCCCAGTTGTTGACGAACTACCGTCGAGCCTTGAGGCCACGCCGAACAGCAAAGAAGTCGAAGTCGAGCCATTGGCATCTGTCGACAGCGTTTCGGACGCGAGCGATGACGATCTGGATTTCTTCAGCGACGACTCCGACAATGATTTCTCTTTGAATGACGACGGCGACACTCCTGAAATCGTTTCATCCGC
The DNA here is from genome assembly GCA_964563475.1 of uncultured Pirellulaceae bacterium. Lineage (GTDB taxonomy): Bacteria > Planctomycetota > Planctomycetia > Pirellulales > Pirellulaceae > Mariniblastus. Next base: position 31,480 of record CAZLYM010000011.1, on the reverse strand, counting down.
ACCGGTGGAAATCGATTCGCCCGAGGAAACGCTTAGCGTCTCGGACGCAAGTGATGACGATTTGGATTTATTCAGTGACGACTCCAGCGATGATTTCTCTTTGGACGATGGCGGCGACACTCCTGAAATCGTTGCATCCGCACCGGTGGAAATCGATTCACCCGAGGAAACGCTTAGCGTCTCGGACGCAAGTGATGACGATTTGGATTTATTCA
>CAZLYM010000011.1:29797-31165 GCA_964563475.1 uncultured Pirellulaceae bacterium | reverse complement strand
CCCGAGGAAACGCTTAGCGTCTCGGACGCAAGTGATGACGATTTGGATTTATTCAGTGACGACTCCAGCGATGATTTCTCTTTGGACGATGGCGGCGTCATTCCAGAAATCGCCGCGTCCGCACCGATAGAAAGCGATTCAGCTGAAGAAGCCCTTGATGTTGAGGTTTCTGAAGCCAATGTCGCCACCCATGAATCGGAAGACCAAATCGTCGAAACAGCAGCGGTTGCGGCTGTTGGCGCGGCGGGTGCGGCAGCGGTGGCCGCGACTGCGAAGAGCGGTTCGTGGATGTCGCGGTTTTTCGGTGGTCGCAAGAAGAAACAGAAAGTAGCTGCCGATCAACTAGCGGCTGACGATACGATTGCGGCGACGGCAGTCAAGGAAGTTGAAGATGAGGTCGTGGACGTTGAAATGGATGTCGAAGACTTCGGCTCTGAGTCAGATGAGTCGGTCATTTCAGATGACCGGTTTGCAGGCGAGCCCGTCTTGACTGACGGCGCGTCGACGATTGGTTTTCAAGATGATGCATCGGGCGAATTTGATTTAGCCGACTCCGGAGAGTCCTTCTCACTCGAAGGTGATGACTCAAGTGACGGTATGTTTGATGATGACTCCGATGCAGGTTACAGCTTTGACGCCGAAGAAGTTCAGGATCCACCGTTGAATGCGATCGACGCGACCGCGATAAACGATGCCGACGAACTTGGCGCGATCGATGACGTCGAATCCATGTGGGAAGAAGAACAGAGCGATCCCGAAGAAATCAGTGTAGACGCAAGTAGCACAGCAGAAGATAGTCTCGAATCAATTGGATTGGCTCAAGAGCAAGAAAAAGATTCCGATCTGGTTACCTCGGCGGTTGGCGTCGAGTGTGAAACTTCCAGTGAAGAATTCAGCCCGATCGGTCACACGTGTGACAGCGTACAGCTGCCGTTGCTCGAAGACCAAATGCTTGGCAAACTTGTCGACTCATCGGCCCATCGAATCACAGAAAGCAGCTCAGTTGCCCATTCGGTCGGTGGCGTGGCAGCGGCAGCGGGATTGGCGTCTGATGCCAGTTCTGGTGATTCCAACGACGCTTTGCTGGCTGAACTTCAGCGCCGGATCGATGAATTGGAGTCGCAAAACGCCACGATAGAATCGGAGCGTTCCTCGTTGCAGTCTGAACTGGAGGACATGCGAGAAACACAGCCTTCGGCGGAGGACGTACAAACGAGAGAAGACCTCGAAAAACAATTGTCTGAGGAACGTCTGGCCAAAGAGGAACTTGAGCAACAACTGACCGCTGAAGCCGAAGCAAAAAAGCAGGCAGCCCTAGACGCTGAGCAGGCTCGTGCAGAAGCAGAAGCTTCGAAGACGGAAGCAGAG
>CAZLYM010000011.1:10731-29697 GCA_964563475.1 uncultured Pirellulaceae bacterium | reverse complement strand
CCTAGACGCTGAGCAGGCTCGTGCAGAAGCAGAAGCTTCGAAGACGGAAGCAGAGAACATCGCGGCTGAAGTTGAGCAGGCTCGTGCAGAAGCGGAAGCTTCGAAGACGGAAGCAGAGGCCATCGCGGCTGAAGCTGAACAGGCGCGTGCAGAAGCGGAAGCAGCGAAAGCCGAATCAGAAAAAGCCGTAGCTGAAGCGGCCGAGTTCCGTCAAAAAGCGGAAGAAGCCATGGCCTCAGCAAAGGAGCTGGAGCAGGCGGCTGAGAGCCAGCAAGCTTCGGTAGGTTCCTTGGGTGGTTCTTTGCTGGCGGCTGCGGGTGGCGCTGTGGCTGGAGCAGCGATGACGGGTGGTTCAGACGAATCCCCCGTCGACGATGACCCGTTCCGATTGGAGCCTGATCAGGTCAAGAAGATGCTTCTAAAGCTGAAGACCGAGCGAAAGAAACGGCTCAAGACAAAGGAGTATTTTCTACAAGTTGACGCCAAGCGGCGAGAAGTTGCCCAAACGCTCAAAAAAGTCACTGGGGAACTGGACAGCCTGAAGCTGGAGTTTGAGAAGGTTTCGAAGGCTTCTGCCGACGGCGTGTCAAAGGAATCCTTTAAAGGGCTGATGGAGAAGCTGAACTCGGCTGAAGACGCTTTAAAAAAAAACAAGCAACCGAAGTAGAAACTGCTGAAGCGCTAAGCCAAGCAAAACGTGACGCCCAAGCAGCCACCGAAGAAGTAGATCGGCTTTCGAGTCAGCTAGACGAAGCCAAGCTCGAATCTTCGGCTCTGACCGAAAAGATCAGTGTTTCAGAAACGACGATTGAGTCACTGGAATCGCAGCTTCAACGGCGCGATCGTCAACTCAATTCCTTGACTGCCACGTTGGCTGAATCACAATCAGCAGAAGAACAAGGCTCAAAGGCGGCAGCAACCCTGGCGCTGCGAGACCATCAATTGAACGCTTTGACCGGTCAACTGGCGAAGCTTCCATCGGCAAACGACCAACCGGTTCAATCGGACGAGAACGCGGCGCGTATCGACAAACTGTCTGATCAGCTGAGTCAACTTGTAGCCGACAAGCAATCGCTTGCCGAACAGCTACGTCTGGAGCGGGAAAAAGCGTCCAATACCTTGGCAACGGTTGCCGATCGCGATCATCAGATTCAGTCTCTGCAGAAAGCCTTGGACGATCAAAAAACACAATTGGATCAGAAGCTGAATGTGCAAAACAACGCGTTGACGAAACTCAAGACGGACTTCAGCACCGCTTTAAGCTCGCAGCAACAAAGTCGAACCGAGTTACAACAACTGAAGACCGATCTGAAGCAGCAAAAAGGGCGACATGAGTCCGAGCTTGCTGATTTGAAGGGATCTCATCAACAGGAGTTATTAGATCAGCGCCGCAAATCCGACGCTTCGTTTCACTCCACGCGAATCGAGCTAAAACAATATCAACGCCTACTGTCTGAGAGCGAAAAGCGCGGTGTTCAGTGGAAAGAGCGTGCGAACGCATTGGAGCAGAACCAAGCACCCTTAGAAGCACAACTGAAACAGGCTCAAACCGAACTCCAACGAGCCTCTGACGTGCACCGCGAAAAAATAGATTCGCTAGAAAAGGCCGCTGAGCAAACGAAACTGCTTCAAGCTCGTGAGCGATTGGAGTTGGAAAAACAGCTTCAGGCAAACCAAGAAGCTCAGGCGACCAGCGTACGTGAGCTGAAAAGTGCACTGCCCAATGAGCGTTCAAAGAAGACTATTAGGCCACGAAAGCCCTCCAAAGCAAAAGGGAAGGTGACAGTTTCTGCAAAACGCGAATCAAACAAGGACGACTTGACGTTGATTTCGGGGATCGGCCCCGTTGCAGCTAAAAAGCTCAGTAAGTTGAAAGTTAAGTCCTTCAAGCAGATTAGTCTGTGGAATGCCGAAGACGTGAAGCGATTCAGCGAAGCACTATCGGTTGGTAACCGGATCAAAAGTGAGAAATGGGTTAAGCAGGCGAAAAAGTTGGCTCGTTGACCTGATGCCATCCGCAAACGGATAGCGCTGGCACTTTGCTATCACGCCCGTAATTGCATTCCTCAACGCGTCTCTAAACTGGACAGTTGGCCTTTACCGCTGCGGTTGAATCTTTGCAACCGTGGATAACTTAAAAAAACGTGGCCCCCACGCCATATTGATTCGGCCGATTTGAAGAATTACTCTCTTTTTAAAGTGATGAAAACAAAGGACTTACGTAAAAATCCGTTTTCCAAGGCTGGCGGAGGCCGGTGGCGTGACTAAAATTTCGCCCTGACGAATTCAGCCGTTTTGGCGCTACGCATTTCAGTGTCGCTTGAACAGCCAATTCTTGGTCAGCCACTTTCCCTTTTGGTTTTCTGTATGTCACGTTCGGATTTGATTTCTTCGCTAAGAGATGTTTCTCCGACTATCCTGCCGTCCCTTTTGATGTGCGATTTCGGGAATCTAGCCGCCGAGATCGAAACGTTGGAGGAAGCAGGTGTCGCGGCACTTCACTTGGACGTCATGGACGGCGTATACGTTCCGAATTTTACTTATGGGATGACGATCGTCTCCGCCATTCGGAAACTCACTGAGTTACCTTTGGACGTGCATCTGATGATGGTGTCACCTGAAAAATACATCTCGCAGTTTGTCGAAGCAGGTGCAGATCTGATCACCTTCCATGTCGAGACAGTAGATGATCCCTCGGCGGTCGTAAAACAGATCCACGATTTGGGCGTTGCGGCAGGAGTCGCAATCAACCTTGAGACACCCGTTTCGGCGATCGCCTCGGTGCTTCCCGAAGCCGACATGGCTTTGGTGATGAGTATCAACGCGGGCTTTGGCGGTCAGGCGTTTAACGAATCGGCATTGGACAAGCTTGACGAAATTCGTTCGCTGCCCGGCGGTAAAGACATCCTTCTGCAGATCGATGGAGGCATCAATGCTTCGACGATCAAGGCTGCTACGGATCACGGCACTCAGTTGCTGGTCGTCGGGAGTGCGATCTTCAAGAAAGAAGACTACGCAAAAGCGATTGAGAGCATTATGGCGGAGGTAACGGTATCGTGAACAAACCTACCTCCATGGTGGTCAAGGCACCTCCACAGCTGAAGATCATTCTGGTCAGCGCCGGTGCGACAGAGCTAGACGCGCAGGGCAGAATTACCGGCGCGTTAGACGTGCCGATGTGTGTTGAGGCGGAAGAGCACATTCGCCAAACAGCTGCTCAACTTTCATTTTTCTCGATCGATATGGTCTACGCGGCTGCTTGCGATTCCGCACGTCAGACGGCGAAGATATTGTCGAACAAGCGAAAGTTGAAGATTAAAGTCAGCCCGGTACTTTCGAACCTCGATTGCGGGCTTTGGCACGGCAAGCGAATCGATGAGATCAAACAGACTCAGCCACGGTTGTTTCGAAAATGGGCAGAAATGTCCGAGGGTGTCTGTCCGCCGGACGGTGAGACGCTCGTTGACGCACGTGACCGCGTGGATCAGTTGCTGACACGTATCCGTAAGAAACATCCATCGGGGACGATCGTCGTCGTCGCACCTCAACCGCTTCTGTCGGTAATTCGCAGCTGCCTAGACCCTGATGCCGAGCCGCAGGCTTGGACGACAGTTCCTGAATCAGGTAAATGGGAAACTTTTACGGTGTCGAATTTCGAGTTAGAATCGTCAGCTCAGTCCACTTAGCCGACTAGGCAAAAAACGAGATGGAACCTGCCTGCCGACAGCTCCAAAGCGTCATGTATTGAGTTGGCTGTTCCGGTGGGTATTCGGTTGTGCCTTTCGCCAAAGGGTAAAAGCGTTGCAACCGTTCCAATTGAATTGAGAGCAAAGCTGGGGCGTATCAGCGGACGATTTTAAACAAATCTGGCTCAATATGCGTATTTTCACCCAATATGTTTGACGCACCCAATCAATTCGAAGCGATCAAGGCTCATGCGACTCAGACAGGCTATCTGTTGTCGTCTGCAGCGCTGTTAGAGTGGGATCAGCAGACGAAACTTCCTTCATCCGGTGGCCAATACCGTAGTGAACAGATCACTTGTCTGGCCAAGCTGATCCATGAACGAGAAACCGATCCTCATTTGGGCGCTTGGTTGAACGAGTTATCGGAATCGCCAGAAGTTTCCGCAGAGGATCCGACTTCGGATATCGCGACGACCGTTCGAGAGCTGAAACGAAAATTCGACCGTCAGGTGAAAATCCCGAGCGATCTAGTTCAGGCACTTGCCCGAGCCAGTTCCAGAGGGCAGCAGATCTGGGTTTCTGCTCGACAGGCAAATGACTTCTCTATCTTTGAGCCAGCGCTTAAGGAGATGATCAATCTAAAGCAGCAGCAGGCCGATGCGATCGGTTTTGAAGACTGTCGCTATGACGCGCTGCTAGATGAGTATGAACCAGGTGCTCGCTCGCAAAAAGTCACCAGCGTATTTGAGGCCTTGCGCGAAGAGCTTGTTCCGCTGCTTGAGCAATTGAAAGGGTCGGGCGACTCGATTGATTCGAGTTGTCTACACCGCGTCTATCCAATTGATGCTCAGAAGACGTTTGTCAAACAGGTATCAGAGAAAATCGGATTTGACTACACCCGAGGCCGAATGGATGTGACTCATCATCCCTTCTGTACAGATATTGGCCCAAATGACTGCCGCATCACCGCGCGATACAACGAAACCTATTTCAGTTCGGCATTGTTCGTGACTTTACATGAGGCCGGGCATGGGATCTACGAACAGGGGTTGCGTGGCGATTGGTATGGCTTGCCGCCAGGACAGTATTGCAGCCTCGGGATTCATGAGTCTCAGTCGCGGTTGTGGGAGAATCTTGTCGGTCGAAGTGAATCCTTCTGGCAATACTTGTTCCCGATAGCTCAAGATGTTTTCCCGGATGCACTGGGAGACATTAGCATGAGCGATTTTCATCATGCGATCAACGAAATTGCTCCTTCACTGATCCGAGTCGAAGCGGACGAGGTAACCTACAACCTGCACATCATCATTCGGTACGAACTTGAAAGATCATTGATTGACGGCGATCTTGATGTTTCCAATTTGCCCGAGGCTTGGAATGACAAATACCAGCGAGCACTTGGGATCGTTCCGCCGGACGCCGCGTCAGGCGTCCTCCAAGATGTTCACTGGAGCGCGGGACTGATTGGGTATTTCCCAACTTACGCGATCGGAAATCTTTACGCTAGCCAGTTTTTCGACGCGGCGAAGAGTCAAATAGGCGGGCTGGATGAGCTATTCGCCAAAGGCGATTTCGCTCCGCTGAAGGAGTGGCTGAATGAGAATATTCATCAGTCGGGAAAATGTCTGCCGCCTGAAAAATTGTGCGAAAAAGTGACTGGTAAGGAACTGTCTCACAAGTCACTTGTCGAACATTTGAAAAGTAAAATTGATCGAACGTACGGGCGATCAGGGAATTCGTCGGCAGTTCGCCACTAGTTAATAACTGAAAGTCTGTTGGTGGGACTCGATTCCCGGCAGCAGATCACATACAATCGTGGAGTATCCTTTGCCGGATTCAAAACTTGCTCACTTCTCTGACGTTGTTAGTCACCTACCCCACCGCAACGTCACAGGCACCACAGGCTCATTCAAATCGAGTGGTTCTGAGCCCGAGAACATAGATCTCATGAATAGCGCTAACAAATCATCACCTACCAACGCAGCTGGCCCAATCATTGCTGGCAACTGTATCAGCTGCATGGGAATGGTGCGCATTTCGCATTCGATGTCTGTCAATGCCACGGTTCGCTGCCCCCACTGCCAAGAATCTTTTGTCTTGAGAGATCTACTGGATCAGTCTCTGCCTCCATTGGAGGTTGTGGTCAACGAGCAAGCCGCAAATGACTCCGAGTCAGAGGACGCACCCTATATCGACACTCTGCACCTGAAGCGAGACGAAAATGCAAATCGTCCCGAGAAGCCTCGGGTTAAGTTTCAGATCCCAAAGGCACTTCGAGATGGGGCGAAAAAAAAACGTCGACGTCGAAGATCCAGATCGTCGAGCGGCGACAAACGCTCATCCAGCCGGAGCAACAGCAACTTTGTCATTCCAAGCAATTCTTCGGTAGATGCCGCAGCGACCAAAAGCGACTCGACCACTATGGGCGAAGCGGTAGAACGCCAACGTTCGAGTCGCAGCAGTAGCCAGCGGAGCAGCGATGGTAGTCGTCGCTCAAGCACCAGTCGGGGCGGTGACAGCTCTTCTTACCGAGGCAAAGTGAGCACCCACGCCGCTCGGATGAAAGAAGCCAAGGTCGAAATCGACGTTATGGCAATTGCCAGAGGTTTCATCGGATGCCTAATAGCCATTTCAGTGGGTTACCTGATGTTGATCTGGGTTTTGAAAATGGATCCCCTTGGTGTGGCACCAGCGATCAGTAAAACTGCTCCGTTTGTGATTCCTTCAAGTATGCAAGGTGGCGAGAAGCCAGAAGTTGTCGTCGAGGACAAATCGAAGCCAGAGCTTCCTAGTTATCTTGCCGATGACGAAGGCATTAAGCCCTTCGAACCTGAATCATCGTTTGGCGATGGTGGTCGAATCGCTGTCCCCGACATCGATCCAGACGAAGTGTTTGGGCAAGAATTTGGTTTGTAGACTGGGGATCTATTCCCTTGATCGCTTATTCTGCGAATGCCACTCGGCCTTCCACGACGATCGCATGATTTTCGACCAAAAGGTTCTTCGCAGCATCACTGCGCGGAACGCTGTTAGCAACAATCGTGCCTTCGACTTGAATTTCGATCGGTTTTGGCTGATCGATTCCCGGCGTCGTTAGTCGAACGACGACGCTTCTTGTAGATTCCCCAGACTGGTATACGAGCTGAAACGAATTGAATTCTGGCATGTGCATGACGGTCATGTTACTTGCAAGCAAAAAATTCTGAGCAACCCAGTTCTTTCGTATTGAAATTAGCTGGCGATACCACGCTCGCGTAAATCCCCGTTGATCTGCCACGTCACTCGAACCGACTTCAGACACCTTTGACTCCACAAATGCATGCTCGCTCAAGGGAGACATTGAGTCCTCCCAGTTCTGTTGAGGATGTTCGTGCCGCCGGGACTTCGCAATCGCATCACGTAGCCACGGGTCGTGAAAGTCGACGAAGTAGTGAAAGGGATTGGGTTCGAGTGATTCGTCCCCCATAAATAACATGGGGATTGCGGGATACAACAAACTCAAGGTGGCCGCAGCACAATGGAAATCGGCACCGGCCAACTGGTGCAGTCGTTTCCCTTGAGGTTGATTCCCAACGCTGTCGTGCGTCTGCAACGCAACCACCATGGACTCGATTAAGTTCGTTTCAGCCGAAGCCTCCGGATTGCGAGTAATTCGTGTTGTCGGAGGCCCCTCATGCAAGAACCCATGCTTCAGCGACTCGGTGATGTCTGAATGTTGCTGATACGATCTGTCGGTGAGCCGTGTTTCTGGGCTTGCCACGGAATAGATCGAGTGCATTAGGTCGTCACACCAGACCGCGTCGAAATCCGCCCCGCCTTCCCTGATGGGCGAGATCATTTCAGCGTCAAAAATATTTGTTTCGCCAATCAGCAAGTATCGCCTGTTTTGCTCTTGGCCGAGCTGGCGAACTCGCTGCGATATTTCAGTAACGATCGACCGTTCACTGTCGTCAAACATGAAATGAATCGCATCGAATCGTAAACCATCAAAATGAAACTCGGACAACCAATAGCTCACGTTGTCCAACACCCATTGGCGAGACAAGTCTCGCTGCCGCCCGTCGAAGTTGTACGCGGGGCCCCAGGGAGTGTGGTGTTTCTTTGACAAGTACGGCCCGAAGGCAGCCAAGTAGTTCCCTTCAGGGCCCGGGTGGTTGTAGACAACATCCAGAATAACGGCCAAGCCCAACTGATGGCAGTGATCGACCAATCGTCTCAAATCGTCCGGCTTCCCATAGCGATGGTAGGGAGCAAACAGGTTGACGCCATCGTAGCCCCAATTCCAACGACCGGCGGACTCCACGATCGGCATCAGTTCGATCGCAGTGGCCCCAAGATCAACAAGTTCCGTCAGCCGTTCAATCGCAGCTTCAAACGTTCCCTTCTCCGTAAACGTTCCAACGTGCAATTCGTAAACAATCAGATCTTTTTTGGGAACACCTCGCCAGTTTCGATCACTCCATGGAAAGCTGGCTGGGCCCGTCAATTCAGAAAACCCATGAACGCCTTCCGGCTGACTGCGGGAACGAGGATCGGGGTAGAGTTTTTCGTGATTGCCGTCGAGTGCAAAGGCGTAGCGATCGCCCGGTTGAAAATGGTCAACATCAGCAACGAATCTTCGTGCTCCGACTCTTGACATTGCGATCGTCCGATTCCAGCCATTCCGATCGACCACCACCTCCACCGACGACGCCCACGCATCGACGGCAACGCGAGCAACGTCTCGCTTGATCGAAAAGGCTCCCAGACGAACCTCACTTGAAGGATTGTTTTCTGGTGCCCCAGGTGGCAGCGCGTCAAACCAGTGCGAGCCCTCAAAAATCCCTTTCAGTCCATCGTTGGTAGCGACAAACAGCCTGTCCAGCGAATTGCTCTCTCGATGTGCAGTATAAAGGTCAAGCAATTCCGAGTCGTTCAAACGGGGCAAGGCAACATAGTTGAACGAACTTGAAACGGAAACCGACAACGACGAAGAAACAACAAGGACGACTTTCGAGGGGTTAGGGGAGTCTTGTTCGATCGCCCATTGCTTATCTCGCCAGATAGAAATGTTGTTTGAGACTGGATTGAAGATTCTCGGCGAACATCGAAATCCATACTGGCGCATTTTCGAAACGATTTCATCTGGTTCGTCATCCTTCGACACAAATACAATCGAAAGAAGATCCAGATTCACGTATTCACGCAGTCGGTCCGCATACTGCTGATCGAGGGCATTATCCGTCTGATCAAAAATCAGCGACGGTTCGATCGCCAGCGTCATCACTTGCTGCTTTGACATTTGTGCCGTGAGAAAACCAAAAAATTGTATCGGTGTTGAAACGCTGTCCGGGATCGTGCATCAAAACGATTTATCGATAGTGATCGAGAACTTCTTTTGGACGCCACATGTGATCGAGTCGAAACGTGGATGGATCCGCATCACTCCACGACGAAGCTGAGCAATCAAAGCAAGCAATTGCGGCTGTCGGCATCGTTTCCCATTGATCACCTAGGTACTCGACCAGCGACTCAAGTCCCGGATTGTGACCTATCAAAATCACCGTCGAAACGGACTCGTTTAGCTCTCTCAGATAATCGAGATACGCTTGCGGAGCGGCTAGGTAAAAATCGTCACGGGACTCCAGTTGTGTACCGTCAAGGCTGTCGATCGTCTTAATCAGCGATTTTGCGGTCTGATCGGCTCGACGGGCAGTCGACGCAGCAACACGGTTAATGTTGATTTGGGCGGATTCCAGAAATTTCGCCATCTGCACCGCGTCACGTTCGCCTCGGCGGTTGAGAGGCCGTTCGTGGTCCGTAAGCCCTTGGTTCGCCCACGACGACTTTGCGTGCCGCATAACAAGAAGCGTTTTAAAATCCGGCATTTGAGTGAATTGTCGTCTGGTTTGACTTGCGGAACCTGAACCCAGCAGACCAATCGCAGCAATGGTGACGCAGGATCGGTTCCGCTATAATCGGGGCTGAGCGATTTTTGTCAACTGGCGGCCATCTCTGCGCCTCCGAATTCGGTTTGTTTCGCTCTGTTGCATTTCTCAACCACGACACATGACTCAAGCATGGATCCGGAACGTTCGCGAATTCAAGCTGACCTGAGCGGTGTGCTCGATGGCGACATTCGTTGTGATGACAATTTTCTGCAATTGTACAGCAACGATGCGAGCATCTACGAAGTCAAACCCTTGGGCGTCGTCAGGCCCACCGGCGTGGAAGACGTTGTTGCGTGCGTCAATTATGCCCGTGAAAATGACATCAGTCTAATTCCACGAGGCGCTGGCAGTAGCGTATCGGGTGGCGTTGTTGGCGACGGATTGGTTCTCGACTTTTCGTACGCGATGCGAAGCGTCAAGTCATTGGGACGAGACGAAGTGACCGTCGAGCCCGGTTTGGTGCTCCGCCGTCTAAACCAGCAACTGACGCCCCACCGTCAACATTTTGGTCCCGACCCTGCCACTCGATCTGTGACCACGATGGGAGGCGTGCTTTCGAACAATAGCACCGGCAGTCGTTGGAATCAGTATGGTAGTCCGCGAGACCGGGTTGCAAAGTTGCAGGTCGTGCTGGCCAGTGGGGACGTGATTGAATTGAAATCGTCTTCACATCCAACTGCCATGGATCCGATTCAAACGCTGAATGTTGCGGCGAAAGCTTCGGCCAGCAAACTGAACCGCCGCGTCAGTGAAATCGTTCAACGCAATGCCGATTTGATTTCTCAGAAACGTCCTCAGACGCGAATCAACCAAGCCGGTTATAACGTGTTCGACCTGCAGAGCGGGCCAGATGACCAAGCGATCGATTTGACTCGTCTGATCGTCGGAAGCGAAGGCACGCTGGGGATCATCACCGAGGCAACGCTCAGAACCGTTGCGTTACCGACCCAGCGCGGCGTCGGATTGCTGTTCTTCGAACGCGTGGCAGATGCGGCCGAGGCAGCGTTGGAAATTGATTCGATGCAACCGGCGGCGTGTGACATGGTCGATCGACGCCTGTTGTCCATTGCTCGCCAGAAGGACGCCCGCTATCAGGCGATCCTGCCTGCCGAGGCGGAATCGATGTTGTTGGTCGAGTTTCAAACGGCGGACGAAAAAACACTCAAAGACAAATTGGAAACATTGGTCTCCGTCATTCAGCGCAAGAAGAATCTTGCGTTTGATGTGCGCACCACGGTCGACCCGACCGAACGCGATTTCTTCTGGCGTCTTGTTCGACGTATCGTTCCCAGTCAATATCGTTTGGGTGGCCAACGCAGAGCGATTCCGTTTGTCGAGGACATTGCGATCGATCCGCCGATGTTGCCGGATTTTTTGAGAGACCTGTACCGAATCCTGAATCGGCACGAAGTCACCGCATCCGTTTTCGCCCACATGCCTCAGGGGCATCTCCATGTCCGGCCACTGATCAACATGGCAGACCCTAACGAATTGCCCCGAATGCAGCGACTTGCAATGGAGCTCTTTGATCGAGTTGCTCAAGCAAAAGGAACGGTCAGTGGCGGTCAGGGTGACGGGCTAAGTCGAACGTGGTACCTGCGAAAGCAATATGGTCGGCTCTACAACGTCTTTGCAGAAATCAAGAAGGTTTTCGATCCGCAAAACATTCTCAATCCCGGCAAAGTAATCGACCATCCGTTCCACGGTCTGACTGACCATGTCCGCGAGGTCACCGTCGCTGCCTCATTGCAGAGAAACCCATCAACGAATGAGGCCGACCCAACTCCTAGCCGGGAAGGCAAAGCTGACGTTGAAACTGAATCGACAGGCAAAAAGAATCGCAAGTCTACGGCTCTTCCCGTGGTCGAGCCACAACTTGCATGGGAACTGGTAGATATCGCAACTGCCGCCCAAGCGTGCAATGGATGTGCCCGATGTCGTACTCGGTCGCAGAACGAGCGAATGTGTCCGATGTTTCGAACGGTTCCCAAAGAGGAAGCCTCGCCCCGAGCCAAAGCGAATCTAATTCGCGGTGTCGTTACTGGCAAACTTGATCCGCGATTGATTTCCAGCGACGCATTCCGAGAAATCACTGACCTGTGTGTTAACTGCCACCAATGCCGACTGGACTGTCCGGCGGCGGTCGACATCCCAAAACTGATGGTCGAGGCGAAGGCTCAACATAGTGCAGTCAATGGCGTGCGTTTTTCTGATTGGTGTCTGACTCGTCTTGATTGGCTGTATGGTGTTGCGGGGCGGATGCCGCGAATTACAAATCGCCTGCTGCGAGACCGTTTGGCACGCTGGCTCTTGGATCGTCTGCTGGGGATTGCCGAAGGTCGTAAGCTCCCTCCGTTTGCCACGTCTTCTTTTTCACGTTGGGCCCATCGAAAAAAGCTTGACCGACCGAGCGACCAAGACGGCACCAAAGTCGTTTACTTCGTTGACGCTTACGCAAACTGGAACGATGTTGAGCTCGCGCGAGCCTTTGTAGGGGTGCTGCAACGCAACAACGTAGACGTGCTGGTTCCTCCTGATCAGATGGTTTCCGGGATGTCGCTTATTTCAGATGGAGCCATCCCTCGCGCCACGAAGATCGCACAAAAGAATGTTGAAAGCCTTGCCGAATGGATTCGACAGGGTTACCGCGTGGTTACCACCGAACCATCCGCCGCGCTGGCATTGTCTCATGAGTACCTTGGGCTGCTTGATGATGAAGACGCGAAGCTTGTCGCGAGTAAAACGATCGATGCCACTAGTTTTTTGCTTGAGCTCCATCAAGACGGAAAATTGTCAACTGAGTTCTCTCGGATTGATGCCACCATTGGCTATCACCTGCCCTGCCACCAGCGAGCACTTGGTCCTGACGTGCCGGCCGTGCAACTGTTGAATTTGATTCCCGGTTTGAACGTGCAACTAATCGATCAAGGTTGCAGCGGAATGGCGGGCACTTTTGGTTTAAAACGGAAGAATTACATTACCAGCCTGCGAATGGGTTTCTCGTTGATTGACGCGATGAGAGAACCGACGCTAATGGCGGGAACGACCGAGTGCAGTACGTGTAAAATCCAGATGGAGCAAGGTACTCGTACACCGACCGTCCACCCAATCAAGTTCCTAGCGTTAGCTTACGGCCTGATGCCGGAACTGGAGGACTTGTTTGAACGGCGAAGTGGGGATCTGGTGACCACATGATCAAGCGAGTGCTCTTATTCGCCTCCGCAAAGGAAAGCGTGGGTCAGGATTACGTCGATCTGGATCTTGCGGCTGGCACAACCGTCGCGGACCTTCGAAAGCAACTGGTTGCCGAGTATCCTGTGTTGAGTGATCTTGTTGCGCGATCGCACATCGCAGTCGATCAACAGTTCGCCGTCGAAGAAACTCAGGTCACCGAAGCGAAGGAAGTCGCATTGATTCCGCCCGTCAGTGGTGGATAATTGGAACCAATGATTATCATCACCGACAAACCAATCGATTCATCTGCAGTCTTGGCCTCCGTCTCGGATCCGGACTGCGGTGCGAACGTGCTGTTTGTTGGCACGACTCGGCGGATGACCGGACAGCGTGAAACGACTCGGTTGGAATACGAATGCTACGAATCTATGGCCGTGTCCAAGATGGAAGCACTTGCCGCCCAAGCATGCGAACAATGGCCTATCGTCAAGGTTTCCATTGTTCATCGAATTGGTGCGGTCGAAATCGAGGCCGCCAGCATTGCGGTGGCAGTCAGTTCGGCTCATCGCTCCCCCGCGTTCGAAGCCGCATCTTGGCTGCTAGAGCGATTGAAGCAGGAAGTCCCGGTTTGGAAACGTGAAATCTGGGCCGACGGCCAAGAGGAGTGGGTTCATCCAGAAAGCAGTGAAGTTCGTGCGGCAGTCGAACATGATCCGACGGAGGCTTCGTCATGATTGGCTCAACTCGGGCGTTACCTATCGTGGACTCGTTCAGCCGAGTCCATAAGAGCTTTCGAATCAGCGTCACGGACCGGTGCAATATCCGCTGCTTCTACTGCATGCCGGAAAACGTTCAGTTTCTTCCGCGTCATGCCATTTTGACTTTTGAAGAAATTGCGCGAACAGCTGAAATTGCCGCATCTGCGGGCGTCAATCGGATTCGGCTGACCGGCGGCGAACCTCTGGTTCGTGGGCAACTGTGGAAACTCGTCCAGATGTTGAAAGCGATCGACGGAATCGACGATGTCGCCCTGACGACCAATGGAATTCTGTTGGCCGACCAAGCCGTTCAGCTGCGGTCGCACGGTCTGGATCGAGTCAACGTCAGCTTGGACACGCTTAATCCGGTAACGTTTGAGAAAATCACTCGGCGGAAGGGATTGGAGCGAGTCCTCGCCGGAATCGACGCGGCGGTCGACGCCGGATTTGAACAGATCAGAATCAACGCGGTGTCGATGGCCGGAATCACCGACACTGACATTGTTCCTCTGGCAGAATTTGCCCGCCGCAAACAGCTTGAGCTGAGATTTATTGAGTTCATGCCACTCGATGGGGATGAAGCGTGGAGTCGTCAACAGGTGCTCACGGGCGACGATATCCGGCAGACGATTAGCCAAAACGTCGGCTTGCTTCAACCCGTGTCGCGACCACATGCGGCGCAACCTGCAACGGATTTTGAATACGTTGACGGATCGGGGAAAGTGGGATTCATCAATTCAGTCACCGAGCCCTTCTGCAGTAGTTGTGATCGCATTCGAATGACCGCAGAAGGACAATTTCGCAACTGTCTGTTCTCGACGCGTGAATGGGATCTCCGAACGTTGTTACGCAACGGCGCTTCGGACAATCAAATTCTAGACGCCATGCGAGACTCCGTGTCCGCCAAGGCAGTAGCACACGGGATCGACAGTCAAGAATTTCAGCGGCCCGCCAAAGCGATGTATCAGATCGGTGGTTGAATTGTTGAACGAACAGCCAGCACGAATTTACTTGGACAACGCCGCGACCAGTTGGCCGAAACCGCAATCGGTCGTTGATGCGATCGCCAACTTTTATACGAATCATGGTTCTGCGGCCGGAAGAGGCGTTGCGGCCGACTCGGTTCAAGTCAGCAAGATGGTTCAACAGGTTCGGACGCGGTTGGCAAACTTCATCGGTGCTGACGACCCCAACCACGTCGCGTTCACATTCAATGGAACGGATTCGTTGAACATGGCGATCCGAGGCGTGCTGCGTCCGGGCGATCATGTGATCACTTCCGTGCTGGAGCATAACTCGGTCCTGCGTCCGCTGCACTATTTACAGCAGACAGGCATGATTGATTTGACGACCATCGACATTGATTCGGCCGGTCGAATCGATGCCGACAAACTGGCTGACGCGATCATTAACGATACGAAACTGATCTGTGTGTCGCATATCAGCAATGTTTTAGGAACCATTCAGCCCGTCAAAGAGATTGGCGCGGTTGAAAAGCCGCCGCAGTGCTTGTTTCTGGTCGATGGCGCACAGTCGGTGGGCCACATTCCGGTAGACGTTAACGCGATCGGGTGCGATTTCTTCGCCTCATCGGGCCACAAAGGATTGATGGGCCCTTTGGGAACTGGATTCCTGTACGCCAATTCTCGCGCGATTGAACAAACAGAACCGTTTCGGTTGGGTGGCACGGGAACATCCAGCGAGCGGACTCAGCAGCCTGAAGAAATGCCGTTTCGATTGGAGGCTGGCAACTTGAACGTTGGCGGAATCCTTGGACTGGGTGCAGCGTTGGAATTTATCGAATCAGAATCGCTTGCATCCGTCGGAGCTCACTTGGAGAAACTGATTGGACGTTTCTTGGAATTTGTCGACAATCAAAGTGGGATCGAGGTTTATTCACTTGGCAGCAACGATCGAGCGGCAGGTGTTGTTAGCTTTCAAATCGAAAACATGGCGCCGTCAGATGTCGCAAACGTGCTCGATTCACAATTTGGCATACAGGTTCGGGCGGGGCTACACTGCTCACCTCTGGTTCACCAATCGATCGGCAGTCATAATCTGGAAGGAACGGCTAGGATGAGCGTGGGCCATTTTAACACGCTTGCTGACATCGACGCACTGGCAGACGCCATCAGACAATTGATTTCTGCTTGATCCGTTTTGCCGTCTCCGTGCATGCTAAAGAAATTCACATGACCAAAAAATCAGATAACTCAAAAAGCAAAGATGCCGGGAACGAGCCTTGGTACAAGGACGGGCTTAAGTTTACTTGTTCGGGTTGCGGCGATTGTTGCTCGGGGGCTCCGGGCTTCGTTTGGGTCAACAAGCAGGAAATCGCAGACATGGCAGCAGCGATGGAATTGGAAGTTGCACAGTTTGAATCGGAGTACGTTCGAAAGATCGGAATTCGAAAAAGCCTAAAAGAGTTTCCAAACGGCGACTGCGTGTTTCTTGACACAAAAACGCGAGGGTGCACGGTTTACGCTGCCCGACCGCGTCAATGTAAGACGTGGCCCTTCTGGGATAGCAATCTCAAAACGGAAGCTGATTGGGAGCGAACATGCGAAGAGTGCCCCGGTAGTGGTAAAGGAAAACTGCATCAATTGGAAGCAATCGAAGAGCAACGCAAAACGATGCGAATTTAGTTTCTCCCTTCAAAACATCTTCGGAAAAATTGCTCGACAAGCAGTAAATCCTCGAAGATTCCGCTCGTCGCAATTTGGGGAATTTGACTCGAACGTCAACCGTTTGTAGACTTGCGGCTATCGAGGATCCATTTCTTTTATAATCGTCGCAAATCTCACCTCTGATGATTGCTAATTAGCTCCAAGTTCGCGGGCCCGTTAACATGACGAAAAAAGACATCGTTCGAACAATTTCTGAAGAGCTTGGTTTGACTCAGCTCAAGACGAAGGAGATCGTGCAGAAAACGTTCGATGGTATTATTGATGTTTTGGTCAATGATGGACGCATTGAGTTGAGAAATTTTGGTGTCTTTGAAGTGAAAAAGCGAGCCGCCCGAAAAGGACGAAATCCGAAAACGGGCGATGCCGTAGACGTACCAGCTAAGTTTGTCGTCACATTTAAAGCGGGGCGAGAAATGGAGCAGCGAGTCAATCACGATTCGCAATCGGACACGCAAACTCGGTATCTGGACTCACTGCTTGCCGATCAAGAAGCTGATTCTGACATGGATTAGACGTCTGCTTTGGGCAAACTTGCTCCGGTGCTGGCTTGTTTTGTCCCACCGTTTTCTGTGCCTACTCATCGCACAGACATCGCAAGCCGAACAATTGTGCTGTTGACACATATACAACGTGGGACATTTGACCTTGGTAGCTTCTTGTTTCCGCGCCGCGACACGTATGAGCTATAATTGAAGCATCGAATTTCGCCCGCTTACGAATCTCATTCCTCATCCAGACGAATGCCAAACATCTTCCGCAACTTGCCCTCGGTCAATCAACTTCTCGAAAACCCTCGACTTAAAGAGCTGGTCGACAACGTTAACCATCGAGTCGTGGTTGACGGAGTCCGAACCTTCCTCGACGACCTGCGTGTTCAAGTAAGCGCGGCTGCCGAAGACGTTTCCATTCCTACTCCACAAGAACTGGCCGATCGGATTGCAGACTGGCTAGAGACAGAGGAACAGCCAGCGCTTAGGCCAGTCATCAATGCGACGGGAGTCATCCTGCATACTGGGCTTGGGCGAGCCCCGTTGGCTCCTGCGGCAGCTAACGCCGTGTCGGCGATCGCTGCTGGTTACGCCAGTGTCGAAGTTGATTTGCGTGACGGCCAGCGTGGACAACGTATCCGGGCCGTCGAACGCCTACTGTGTGAGTTAACAGGCGCCGAAGCGGCGGCCGTGGTGAATAACAATGCGGCGGCGACCATGCTGGTACTGTCTGCGATCGCGAAAAACAAGGAAGTCATTGTCTCGCGTGGTCAGTTGATCGAAATTGGTGGCAGTTACCGGCTTCCGGACGTTATGGAGTGCAGTGGTGCGAAATTGAAAGAAGTCGGAACGACCAATAAGACTCATCCGTCTGACTACTCCAACGCCATCAACGAAGAAACAGGGGCTCTGCTACGAGTTCACCCAAGTAACTTTGAAGTGGTTGGGTTTACCAAATCGGTCTCGACTCGAGAGCTTGCCGACATCGCCACACCTCACAATCTGCCGGTGATCGATGACATCGGATCAGGTGCGTTGATCGATTTCTCAAAGTACG
This sequence comes from uncultured Pirellulaceae bacterium, assembly GCA_964563475.1. Classification (GTDB taxonomy): domain Bacteria; phylum Planctomycetota; class Planctomycetia; order Pirellulales; family Pirellulaceae; genus Mariniblastus. The sequence goes on along the minus strand of CAZLYM010000011.1, from coordinate 11,917 downwards.
GCCTGACCGATGAACCCGTCGCGTCGGACAGTATTCGGGACGGCGCTGACATCGCACTATTTAGCGGCGACAAGCTAATTGGTGGTCCTCAGTGCGGCATTATTGTCGGCAAGAAAAAGTATATCCAGAAGATTTTGTCCGATCCGTTGATGCGAGCCATGCGAGTCGGCAAGATGACGTTGGCGGCATTGAGCGCGACCTTGCAGTTGTATCGCAACGCGGATGAAGCCGAGCAATCGGTTCCCATCCTGCAAATGCTATCCACACCGATCGAGAACCTGAAACTTCGAGCCGAAAAAGCTGCGGCTCAGCTTGGCAGCAGTTCCAAACTGAAAGACATCACCATCGTTGAAGATCATTCGATGCTCGGCGGAGGCAGTTTGCCGACTCAACGAATTCCGACATGGTGTGTTTCGTTCGCCGCCGCAGAAGGCTCGATCAGTTCTCTAGCGACCGCCATGAGAGAAGCCAATCCGCCAATTTTTGGACGAGTTAACAAGGATCGAATGTTGCTGGACATGAGAACCGTCCGCCCATCCGAAGACATAGCACTCGTTGACTCAATGCTTGCCATTGGCACCGAAGCATCGACTGAGTCGCCAGAGTAGCTAGACTTCGCCTTCGCCCGAAGGAGCGCTGGCAGCTTCGGCCGCCGCTTCGGCTTCCAGTGACTCTCGGTAGGCGGCGAATGCTTCTTGCATCAAGTCGGCGTTCTCGAGCAACTGCTTGCGTTGCTCCGATGACAAAACCGCATGGCGGACTAGGGAAGTCACTTCCGTTTCCTGCTCACCTTTCGAGTTGACCGACAACACAAGCTGATCGACCGACAGGTATGCGTCTTCCAATTCTTGGCCTTCGATACTGTTAACCCGATAGATCGCAAACTTATCCGATTCATCTGTCTTGGGTACTGGAAGGCTCAACAAGTCATCAACACTGGTGGCCGCTTGAATCTGAGTCACCATCTCGTTACTAGTAATCGGAAGACTCATGACGGTTTCTTCTTCGGAAGCCCACGTGTTCAATTTTTCGCTGTAGGGTTCCCCCGCAGCGGCAGCGGAACCTTTCACGGAGTAAAAAAGCAACATACCGGCTTCGACCAACCAGACCAAGTAAACAAAAACGCCAGCAACCGGGGCACCGCCGCCTCGCCCAATGTTCCAGCCCTGATCAGCACGAAGTTTTA
>CAZLYM010000011.1:0-10631 GCA_964563475.1 uncultured Pirellulaceae bacterium | reverse complement strand
TCTATATCAAAAACCTGATTGCAAAACGTCTGATGTTGAAAATAGTACTTGCCCGCAAGAGCACTCAAGGCAAGCAGGATTCCCATCCCTATGGCAATCATTCGATTACGAGTGTGACTTGTTCTGACGATCCAAGCACCGACCATGCCTATCCCGATACCAAAGAATAGAGTCGCCAGAAAGTTGATGTAGATCAGCGGGATATGTTCCAACAGCAAGTGGTACACGTATGCCGCCGCCACGGCCAGTACGACACCCAACAGCACCAGCGGAAGCAGCATGACTCCAAATTTTCCGGATGGCTTGTAAGTGTCAAACATGATTCTCTCCGTTGGTAATAAATCCCAAAGTCTATTGACTGATCGTCAGCGGGCAGCCTGCCAGACGTCTTGCCAAACGCAGCCAGCCCAAGACCAGCCTACACCAAATCCGATCAACATGTGCTGCTGATCTGCGGAAAGCTCGCCGCTGGTTCGCAATTGATGAATCAAGATCGGAATCGTAGACGACACAGTATTCCCAACCTGTTGAAGTCGAATGGGTAGCCGGTCCTCGTCGACTTCGAGCACCTGGATCAGCTGCTCTAGCATCTTTCTGGTCGCCTGATGAAAAAGCATAGTCCCAATATCAGATAATTGCAGCGAGGCTGATTCAAGAATTTGCCTTACTAGTTCCGGAACCTTCCCAACGGTAAAATTGATCAGGCTTGGTCCGTCCATGTACAAGTCACTCTTCCATCGCTTTTTGTGACGAGGCGTGATCGCATCGTCAAACGGCCGAAAACCTCCGCATGCCGCTAATAAGGTGTCGGCACCCGCACCATCGGTGCCAAACCGAAAACCTCTCAGCGATTGCTCCGTCGAGCTTTCGATTAGCGTCGCCGCTGCCCCATCGCCGAAAATCGTGCGAAGACTTCGGTCGTCTTCATCGATCATCTTCGTATACGTTTCAGCAGTGATAAACAGAATCCGTTTAGCTGCCCCAGAACGAATCAGTCCGTCCGCAATTGATAAACCATACACAAACCCACTGCATCCCAGATTGAAATCAAACGCGCCGCAGTGAGTCGGAAGGCCCAACCGTTGCTGGACCAAGCAGGCGGTCGTCGGCAGCGCGTAGTCAGGCGTTTGGGTGCAGAAGATCAGAAAGTCGATCTCCGCTGGATCAATGTTGTACTCGTCGAACAGGCGTTTGGCTGCCGCTACGCCAAGGTCTGAACTGCATTCGCCCTCGGCCGCCACGTGGCGTTGCAGGATGCCGGTTTTCTCGGCGATTGCCTCCATATTCCAGCGAGGATGATCGGCCTGTAGCTGCGCGTTGGTTTCAACTTTTTCAGGAAGATGAATGGCGATGGGGCCAATGGCGGCATAATTCACAGACGAACCTTTTTCTCCGCCCTCTCAGGGCCAATTCGAAGTTGAAAAAGTTGTCGCACCGGCTGACAACACGTTCAAGGTACCAAACGAACCGAGTTTCGCGAAGAACCCCGGCCGCAGAAGTACAGTCCGATCGTTATTTCTCGACATCCACAGCATACAACCGAGTACGGTCTGACAAATACATGCGACCATTGGCGAACGTAGGCGTGCTGTAAACCGAAGAGTAGTTGACTGTGTTTTTCTCTGCCAACACATTCGCTTTTTCTGACGTCGCTTCATAAATGGTCAGCACGCCATCCTCGTTGCCTAGAAAAACTTTTCCGTCAACCGCCAAGCAGGATCCCCAGACGCCCGAAAGCAAGTCGTGCTCCCAATGGCGTTTACCAGTTTTCAAATCAACGCAATGAACAAAGCCACTCAAATCTGCGTTGAAAACCAACTGATCCACCACGGCAACGGTCGACATGGTACGACGAATCAACGGCTCGGCCTCTTCACCCGCTTCACTCTCGTGCATTCCACCGTAGTGCCAGATCGCGCCTGACGCCGGGTTCGGTTTGCCGGGCTTGCCAATCTCGCCAAGTTCGGCGCTGATGTCTCCCGTTTTGGTTGCGTCGATCCGCCACATGTGCCCAACCGCCTCGCCATGTTCAGGGTCTTGGCCAACAGAGATGATCACGCTGTTTTCTACGAAAACAGGTGTTGAAATGATGGCGTTACGAGTACCTGCTCCTTGAAGCTCCCATTTAGATTCTTTTGGATTGCAATCAAACTTCCAAAGTTCCTTTCCAGTTTCGGCATCATGAGCGTAAAGCCATCCGTCGCCACCGGGGAAATAGACTTGAGCTTTACCGTTGACGACACCGATCGTGGGTGATCCCCATTGTCCGTGTAGAATTTGGTCAAACGGTTGGTTGTGCTCCCACGCGACCTTCCCTGTGTTTTTGTTGACCGCCAGAAAACAAGGTGCTCGTGGAGACGGCACTTCGATGTGATCTTCCGCCACACCGTTGGAGGTGACAATAAACACTAGGTCGCCGTGAATCACAGGTGAACTGGTCGCTAAGTTATGCGGAAACACTCCCAACTCCTCAATCATGTCGAGGTTCCAGACGATGTCGGCGTCCTGTTTTTCGGAATCAACTTCGTCTTTGACTGGGCCGTCGTTTTCGCCGTCGTGAAACCCAGCGGTATCAAGACACATCAGCTCGCACCGATTCGTCACAACCCACATTCGATCCCCTTCGACGCAAGGAGCCGAACAAATCCCCTGCAGTAACCAGTCGTTCACACGTCCCGATCCCAGCTTTTCCCGCGTCAACTGCCACAGGAAGTCTCCATTCTTTTCATCGAAGCAAAGCAGGACGCCTCGGTCCTGATCGGCCGGGTGCTTCTCCTTGCGGTAGCCACCGCCATTGTTCGTTCCCACAAATACTCGACCGTCCGCAACAACCGGGTTGCCGTAAGTCTGTGAACCTAAGTTAACGGTCCACGCAACGTTGGTGCCTTTTTCAAGATCGAAGTCAAGCGAAACCGAAGCATCAGAAACCATGTTCCGAGCCGGAGTCCCACCCCACATCGGCCAGTCGAGTGCCAGCGAAGTGGTCGCGGGGGCCAGCAGCAGGAGCAATGTGAGCAAAAATGCGGAAACAGATGAGATGAATTTCATGTTTGTTCTCGACAGATCGAGTGATAGCGGAATAAATTCGTTCGTGTTCGTTAATACGCAGTGGTACTGTTTTACTTGGCTTCTTTTGTGACGATCACATTGTCGTAGTAGCAGTCAGCCTGAGCGTAGAAGTACAAACCGGGCGCACCCTGCATGTTGGGGTGAGGATCCTTGTGAGTAATGGTCCATTCGGCTGGCTCAGCTTCGCCCCGCTTCCATACTTTCCCATAGATGGTCGCTTCTTCCTTCGTCTGATCCACTTTCATTTTCATGGTGTACCAGATGTCAGGATCGCTGCGATACTTGATCTCTTTCGCCATGCGGCGATGAGGAGGCCAGCTCTGTACGGTCAGCTTGCTTGAGTTCCCCTTCAAGATAAAGTTGTATCGATCACAGGAAAGACCAATGCTCGCTAGTTGTCTACGTTGCTCAGTCAGTAACACATCCGCTTGGATGGTGTAATTTCTCATCGATGCAGGACCGATCGCAAGCTGGTGGCTTGGGCGACCTCGGACTGCTGATCCGCCGGTAACCTTCATCACGGACTCTCCGTCGACTTCCGCCGGTTTCAATTTCACAAACGCTCGCGACCACGTTGGAGGAACTTGGACGCCCTTGTAGCCGTCAAAATCCCATTTCCATTCTTTTCGAGTATCAAACAGGCGAACTCGAGCCGTTGCCGAAAGATCGCCAAGCTTACTGGTTACCAAACCAGCCACTTCACCACTTTCGGATGGAGCCACCAACTGACTGCCTTCAACCGAGAACCCCTTCAATCCCTCGCCTGCGGTCAGTTCAGCCGGCATCTTTTTGATGAACCGACCATTGGCGTCAAACGCATGGATTTCGTACGAAGTCTTGGAACCCGCCGAGACAATCGTCTCATAAGGTCGCAATTGGATCAGATCAATTTTATCGGTCGGTTCAGTCTCTTTGCTTAATGGGACGACTTGGCCAACAGATGGCTGTTTCGATTTGTCAGCGATGCAGATGGTTCGATCACGCGTTACGAAGTAAACCTTGCCATTTGCAACTGCGGGCGACGAGTAAATTTCGTCATCACCGACTCCATTGGCCGCAGCGAGCGTATTTTCGCTAAGGGTTTCACAACCTTCGCGAGACGGCTTGAGAATCCACAGGTGCCCGTTGACCTCCGGTGCGTAGATTTTCCCATCTGCCCAGATCGGCGACCCTTTTCCGACGGTGCCTAAGTTTTTCTCCCACAAACGCTTGCCAGTTTTTGTGTCGAAGGCGTACATGTTTCCAAGATCGGCCACGACGTAAAGAATTCCTTCATTGGCCAGCAGTCCGGTATAACCGGCTTTGATCCCGTCGACTCGCCAGACGCTATGAGTCTCGGTGACGTCGCCGGTGCCCGTTGCGTCAATGCATTGCACGCGGCCAAACTCAGGGCTGTCAATGTTGTCTTCGCCATGAGAGATGAAAACTAGATTATCTTCGACGACCGGGCTGGCATTTAGGCCTCGCTTGGACATTCGAAATGACCAAATCGGTTTACCGGTCCGAGCATTCATTGCGTACACGTGGCCATCGCAGTTTCCGCCAATGAGCATGCGTTGACCATTGATCACGCTAACGATTGGAACGCTGTAGTTGGTGTCTTTGGGCTTTCCGCCCGGGGCCGTAACCCATTGTAGTTCGCCCGTCTTTTTGTCGAACGCATAGTAGTAGTGCAGCGGCGCTGGGCCTTTCGTGGCACCCCAGTTGGTCGCCATGAAACTGACAATGACCCGGTCTTCGTCAATGATCGGAGTCTGAGTCCTACCGCCGTAGCCCGAGATCTTTCCGAAATCTTCACCCAGTGAGTGCTCCCAGACCACTTTTCCGTCTGGGGCGTAGCACCGAAAAATCCCACTGACCGAGTGCAGATAGACGTATCCCGTTTCCTTGTCACCGCACATCGACGCCCAGCCGACTCGTGGGGCAGGAATATCCGTCTGGAATACGTTAAATTTGTCTCGCCAAAGTTCTTGGCCCGTTTCGGCATCCCAACAAACCACTTGATCCTGACTGTGGATCAATTCTTCGGGGTCGTTGATATCGTCCGTGGTGCGGCAATTGAGGAACACTCGGCCATTAAGCACGATGGGAGTGGAGCGTCCTCCTGTTTCGGCAATCCACGCCACATTCTTTTGTGGGTTGAGTGACCAGTCGTCGGGCAGATTTTTCTCGCGAGAGACTCCGCTCTGCTCCGGACCACGCCAATTGGTCCAATCCTGAGCGGCCGCTGGCGTGATCAAGAACGAAGGCCCAAACGAGCCCATCGCCGCCAACAAGACCACCGCCGCTAGTCTGAAGCTCAAAAATCTGTCCACCATCATCGTGATCCTCGCGGCTTTTTCAAAACTGGGTTGCAGAGCAAATACGGTACTGGAGATATAACTGCTGGGAACGCGAAAAGTTCCTGCATAACTTACCGGACGCCCCTACTTCGATTCACATTGTAAAATGGGAAACCGCTGCTCGAAACCCGGCATCAAATGGTTTCACATGAAGTTTTTGTTGTTCTGTTGTTCCAACATCGCGGCGGGCATGGTTCAATAGAACCTCTCGGAATCGAAGTTGTCCGAGATCGAATATTATCTTAACGAAGCCCTCCTGACTTTTGGCCTAGCCAACGATGACTCAATCTCAGTTCCCCGCCACCCGCATGAGACGCGTCCGCCAACACGACTGGTCTCGTCGATTGGTCGCCGAGCACCATCTTGATGTCTCGGATTTGATCTGGCCAGTCTTTGTTCAGGAAGGCCAGCAGCAGCGGACCCCCGTCGAATCCATGCCCGGCGTCGACCGATTGTCGATCGACTTATTGATTGACGCCGCCCAAGAAGCTCGCGATCTGGGCATCCCGGCAATTGCGTTGTTTCCTGAAACCAACCCGAAAACGAAATCCGACGACGCGGCCGAGGCCTTCAACACCGACAATCTGGTCTGTCGGGCAGTCAGCCAGCTGAAAGCGGCCGTTGCCGACATCGGTATTATCTGCGATGTGGCACTCGATCCGTACACCAGTCACGGGCAAGACGGGTTGGTTCGCGATGGCGTTGTCGTTAACGACGAAACCTTGGAGGTACTCTGCAAGCAAGCGGTTGCTCAAGCCTCTGCCGGTTGCGATGTGATTGCGCCCTCGGACATGATGGACGGTCGCATCGCCGCGATCCGCAAAGCGCTCGACGATGCCGGTTTTCAAAATGTGATGATTCTGGCCTACGCCGCCAAATACGCCTCTTCGTTTTACGGTCCCTTTCGAGACGCGATTGGATCGGCAGGCAACCTTTCCGGCGGGAATGTTCAAGGCGGAGGGAAACACACCTACCAGATGAATCCTGCCAATGCGAACGTGGCGATCCGAGAAGTCGCACTCGATATCGCCGAGGGAGCCGACATGGTGATGGTCAAGCCTGGCATGCCGTACTTGGACATTGTCCGTGACGTGAAGCAGGAATTTTTGGTGCCCACCTTCGCATATCAAGTCAGTGGCGAATATGCGATGATGTGTGCTGCCTTCGATAATGGCTGGCTGGATCGAAACGCAGTCATCTTAGAAAGCCTGTTAGGTTTCAAGCGTGCGGGAGCCGACGGTGTTCTGACCTACTTTGCCGTCGAAGCCGCCAAACTGATTCGCTCAAATCAGTAAGAACCAACACCCTGCCCTGCTTCGGTACGGCCCTAACTGCTGTAAAAGTTACTGCAAACTTGTATCCGGCTCGTTCGCTTCCGCCTGACGCATCTGCTGATTCGCTTCAGATTCAGCGATCTCCTCACCCGCAGCCAACAGTTTGATCGTGGCCACATCATCAATGCTTTCAAAGCTCAGCAAACGTGACTGACCGGCAACACCCAGCGGGACCACCATCCCGCAGACTCGCCAGCCACTGGACTGCCGAACCACCTGCCAAGTCAAAGTGACCGGGGCCGTTTGCCCATCGACGGTCTCCGTAATCTCGCAATCGACTTCAGCACTGCGTTCAAGCTGACTAGCGTATCGGGCCGTATGAACTGTCATCTGAGCATCAGGGATACTGACAGGCTCAAGCTCCAAGTTGGCTCGATGAGTCGTCGTCAACGCGGCGCGAGTCAGCAAGTTTTCCGCGCCGATACGATCTCCATTTTGCAGACGCTGCATAAACGCGCGGCAGACTGATTCAGGTGATGTCGTCGCAGGATCGGGGCTCAAGCTCTGTGCGGCAGGAGAATCAGAGATCCCGGCCTTGGCAGCAACGGATTGAGTCGGAGCAGGACGAACGGCGATCGCTTCGGATGGTGTAGAATCATCTGCCAGAGTTGTCGTCACTTCATCGCGATCACAACCAGCACTCAGAATCATCAACCCCAGTAATGACGCAGGCAATAGATTCAGCGCGATTCGATCCAACGACGATCGAAATCGAGCAAGACAGTAAAGTAGTAACAATGCAGTCATCAAGTTGAGCCTTCCATCTCGGAACCTGCGCGGCGGGAGTATGGAAGGTTTAGGCAGGTAAGGCAATAGCGATTTGGTGTGTCGATCCTGTTCCCGTCTTTTGAACGGTTTGCTACAAGTTCTATCGTCATATTTCCCAGAAAAAGAAAGCTATTCCATGCTTCAGTTTGTCAAAATCCTTTGGGCGTTGCCAAACACGCTAATCGGGATCACGGCTGGGATTCTAGGACTGCTGACTGGAGGTAGTTACCAGTTTCATACAGGCTGTCTTGAATTCCATGGTGGTCTGGTCACGTGGGCTTTGGAGAAGATGCCGTTGACGGGTGGTGTCCTTGCCATGACGCTAGGGCATTCCATCATCGGACAAACGGCTCAAGGACTAGATATCTCACGAGAGCACGAGCGAATTCATGTACGTCAGTACGAGCGCTGGGGCCCTTTCTTTCTACCGGCCTATTTTGCCGCGTCCTTATGGCTGTGGTGTGCCGGGCGAGATTGTTACCGCGAAAACCCGTTCGAGGTCGAAGCCTACGCAAAAGCGGACCCCGGAGTGCCGATTGTGCAGGAACAGAAGCCGGAATAATGCCCTGAGCCCACAAGTTTCGTGTGAGGCGACACGTTGCCTTGTCTTTCTGCATCTCGTGTTAGAATAGAAGCCTGTCCTGAAGCGCACACGTCAGCCATTCGCTTGGATGGTTCTAAATGAAAACGTCTCGACAGTTTTTCTGGAATACTCGATGTTACTTGAACGTTCAATTTCTAAATGGTTCAGCATGTCCCGACTGCTTCTGCTCACGTTGACATTTGTTATGGCGATCAGTTTCGGTGCGCCTTGCAGTTTTGCGGCGGAGTGGACTGAAGACATCAATGCGGCGATCGAGCAGGCGGCGAAAGAAGACAAGGATCTGATGATCCTGTACACCGGTTCAGATTGGTGCCCGCCCTGTAAGTTGCTAGAAGAGGAAGTTCTTTCTCAAAAGGAATTTTTGTTCGAAAGCGATCCGCACTACGTGCTGATCAAAATTGATTTTCCGCAACAGATCAAACAAGACCCTGAAATCGTTGAACGAAATGCCGAATGGGCCAACCGTTTTGGAATCAAAGGCTACCCCACGATTGTGCTGACCGATGTGGCACTCAAACCATACGCCTTTCTCGGTTACGAAGAGGGTGGCTTTCAAAATTACCTTGCCGTCGTCGAGGAGGCTCGTCAACTTCGGATCACGCGCGACGAAAAGATGAAACTGGCCGCCACCGCCAAGGGTAGCGAGAAGGCGAAACTGCTGGACGAAGCCATCGGTGGAATGAAAGAATCACTGGTCCGCGTATACTACCCGGACGTGATCGAGCAAATCATCGAACTCGCACCGAAGGATGAATTGGGGCTGCGGACGAAATGGAACGGGGAAGTCGAAGCCGAAATGCGAAAAATGATGTTGGCCGACATGCTGATGGTCTCTCGAATTGAAAGACCGGATCGAGCCATCAAGTTCATTGACGAGGTGCTGGCGGAGGTTGAATTTTCTGACCAACAGAAATTTGATGCCTTACAGATTAAGTTATCGCTGTTTCGGCAGATGCAAAAGCCGGATCTGGTTAATTCATTGATGGATGAAATGCTGGCCATCGAGGGTTTGACCGACGACTCGCGACAACGCCTGCTGGTCAAGCGATTGTTGCTAATGGTTGGCGCGGGGCAGAAAGACCAAGCCGTCAGCCAATTGGAAGACGAATTGAAACAGTACCCCGGCAGCCCTTGGTTGTTGCTTGCCAAAGGAAGTCTCGAAGCAGCCAACAAAGACTTCAAGCAAGCCATCTCAACGTACGATTCGGCACAGAATGCCGCCAAAGCCAAACCCGATCTATTGATTGATATCGTTGGAGCCAAAGCCGACGCGATGTTCAGTTCGGGCCAACAAGCCGACGCCCTGCAAGAACTCGACAACTTTGCCGAAAACACTCGAATGCCGCCCGATCTTCGTGCCGAAGCGTTGTTGCAAAAATCGATGCTGATGCGAGACATGGGGCGGACTCGTCAAGCTCGTTTGGCCGAAAACCGTGCCGTTGAGATCACCGAATCGGCGGCCGAGAAAGCCGAAACTCAGAAAGTGATCAAGAAACTGCGTGAAAAGTTCAAAGTCGACTAGCGCTGTGTCAAGTAAGGAAACGCAACCTCTTCGCGTCCAAGTCTTGCCATTTTACCGGCTAAAATCATGCAAACTGGAGCAGAGAATGAGATTTCGTCCATCCTCAACGAGTGGTAACCCAATATTCGGCCTAACAGTTCTGTTGGCGATCTTGCCAATCTTGATCGGCTGTGGTCGGATTGGACCGGCTGCAACGGTTACCGTCCCCCCGATGCAAGGTGATGGGGCAGTTCAGAAAGCAGAACAGCCAAGTGCTAGCGCCGAAGGTAGCAGCACAGCAAAGTCATCCGAGGAAATGGGCGAAACGAAGATGGAGAAAAAGATGGAAACCGCGACCTTTGGAGCGGGCTGTTTTTGGTGTGTGGAGGCGGTATTTCAACAACTCAAAGGTGTTGAAGGCGTTCGGTCAGGGTATATGGGTGGTCAAACGGTTGACCCAACCTACGAAGAAGTCTGCTCGGGATTGTCTGGGCACGCCGAAGTTATCCAAATGGATTTCGATCCCAACGTGATTGCTTTCCCAGAACTGTTGGAAGTATTCTGGTCCACCCATGATCCCACGACGCTGAATCGTCAGGGGTATGATGTGGGGTCTCAGTACCGTTCCGCTGTCTTTTATCATAACGAAGCGCAGCAGAAAGCCGCTGAGAAGTACAAGAAGGAGCTTAACGAAGCAAAAGCGTTCCCTGAGCCGATTGTGACTGAGATCGTCGCTGCGGAGAAAATGTACGTCGCAGAAGACTATCACCAGAACTACTACAACAACAATCCGAACCAAGGCTACTGCCGAGCCATCATCCCCGCCAAGCTTGAAAAGCTGAAAAAGGTCTTTGGAGACAAACTGAAAGAATCCAAATAGACATTTGACCGTGTCTGGTGATGAACGTTTGCCATACCGTCTTCAAACGCAAACTCATCGCATTCCAGCAAATACCAGTGTCTCCAGTACTGGGCCAACGCACAAGAACATGGTCCCAGACTTTACTGCGTAA
>CAZLYM010000010.1:26135-34943 GCA_964563475.1 uncultured Pirellulaceae bacterium | reverse complement strand
GAAAGTTCGTTGAACGGCTCCGAAGCATCAGGCTCAGACGCCGACGATTCCAAAGAGTCCGCCTCCGAATCGGCAGCGAAGTAGGCAGCTAAAGTTAAGCATCGATACTTTTTGATAAATGTCCGAAAGTGGGCGCGTTCAAGCTCAAGGGTTACGTCCCACGCCTTAACTAAGAACCTGTCAATCTATCGTACAACGTCGATTACGAATCGGCCGTTTTGGCGTTAGCACGCTGTTTTTCGTTTATCAACACCCGTGAGGCATCCATCGGACCGAAGGTCCAGCCCTAATAAAACGCTTGCCAGTCCCCAACTGAACGATGCTTATCCTGTTTAACGATTGGCCGGCAGACATCGGCGACTGGCGTCAGGAGGGGAAACACCGTTGGCTCCGGCTTGTATTTAAACGACTCACCAATCGAGATTCGTGCCCAAAGTAAGTGCTGCTGGGCTAACGCCGTTCGGCTTATCGGTTCCGGAATAGGTTCTAAAACTCAAGTCGTTTCAGGCTGTCGCCCACCCACACCGATGGCACAAGCTTTGTCTGTGCGTTGACCTCCGACAGCCATAGCACCCCCGACGTACACCGCCCGCTTTGGTCCCGCACCATACCGGCTGGTTGCGGCAACTCGATTAGCCGATCGTACTGCGATTTTGTCAAGATTCGCAGTTCGGCCATGACACTAGGAGCAATTCGTTTTGCTAGTTTAAGCGCCACGTGGCCCATTGTGGTACGAGGGTTAAGTTCAACAATCGGCTTGATCTTCAATTGCCCGCTCCCGTCACGGCAGACCAACGCATCGACGCCGAAGCAACCACTGAACTGACGCTCGATCAACTCCGGCAACACATGGTCTTGGATCCAAGTTGCCGTTTGCTGCAGACGCTCGCATCGACCGGCAAGTAGAAATCGCTTCACGTCCGCATCACAATCCGTAAACAGATTCGTTAGCCGCGTTCCCTCGTACCGGCGGCCAGCCGTCACCAGCGGCCGAGTCCAGCCAAGGAACTTGGTTTCGTTTTTCCCTTGCGGCAAATGCCACAGAAAAGACAAATCGACGACTCGATCAAGTTCCGGCTCGACCACCGCATCTCCGCGTGTGAGCAACGATGTCAACCACGCCGCGTCTGAACTTTCGAGAGCATGCTGACAGTCGAACCGCCGTTGACCACGACCTGAAGCCGCTAGATCCTGCTTCACCAAAACGGAACGGAACCCGACATTCGCCAGCCGTGCAAACGCCCCCACCGCCTGATCAACCGTACTAAGCTTCGTGCCTGCGGTGTCTGGTTCAACAAACCAGTCCGGCAAATCAGGCTCGGTCAACCATTGCCCCAGTCGCTCTGCCGACCACGATTTCCGAAACAGCTCCAACAGACGGTCGTTCCAAACAGGCGGCTGATGCCGAGCCGAAGAAACCAACGAACCAATCTGCGCGTGACTATTTGGCGTCCAAGCCCACGGAGCAAAGTCGTTCAAACCACGCTCAATCAACTTGTCCTGCTCTGAAAACGTCCGAAAATCAGGCAATGCCATCCCCGCATCGAGCCACTGCTTGCGCAGCGCCTGCGAAGGGACTTTGTTAACCAAGATGACGTCATCCGACTTGGCAAGAGGCAACATCAGTCCTTCCAAATCGATATTCAACTGACCAAGCAATTTCTTTTCACGCGCGGACACATCGCATTCAAGCTCTGCTTCGGCACCGGCATCGAACCATCGCAACGTCGACGTTCGGCTTCGCGCCTGACGAAATACCTCAACTGCGTCGACAAACGATTCCGACAAGCCCGCCCGAATGCGGCCTTCACGATTAAAAGCAATACTCGGTCCTCTAGCTCGCTGGGGCGACATCGGAAAATCAAGCGCTTGTTGATAGGCGTCCCAATCGCTTTGTGACGGATCCTTCCACTGCCGAAACCACTCAAGTCCATGTTTCACATGGCCAATTTCATCTTCGTAGATCTTTTGAAGGACCGCTGAAGTTTCGACATCGCCAATTCGGCTGAAAACTTTGGCGAAGTGCTTACTGTAGTCAAGGTTCGCTTGCTCGAACGTGAGGCTCAGTCGCGAAACGAAATCCATCGGCGATTGCATCGGTTCCACAATTTTCCAGAACTGTCCGCTCAATGGCCAACTGCCGAATTCGACTCCACATTCCTTCATGCGACGCAGGTACATTCGCGTATGCTCTTGCTCTTCCTGCAAGGTAACCAGCACGCCACGGCGAAACGCGATCGGAGCATCTGGGAATTTCAGCAAAACCAACGCCATCAGCTCGGTCGCTAAAAGCTCGTGGTTGGCCAGATAATGTAGCAACTGACCTCGCGATTTTTCGTTTTCCAGCAGATGCTCGCCCGGCGGAGGAACCGCAGAAGCGTCCGCTAGTTGCATCTCCATCCCTTGAGGCCGACTTGGACTGCGGACAGATTCGAAGCGGCGCGAAGGTTGCCCTCCCGAGTCGTACGTCAACCGACCGGGCGATTGCAGCTTTTCTTCGAGCGTCGTCCCGAAAACAATCTGCTCGGCAAACTGAGTGATATTCATTCGTTCAACGATAGCGAATACCGCTCGACATGGCCACCTCCGCCAGGCGGGACAAATACGCGCACCAAGCGCAAGCGAGTGAATTCCTTTCGGAGTCCTCACTCGCTTACATCGTGCTTGAATGGACCGTGATCAATCTTCTGGGCGACTTCCATCGCCGCACATCATCACAATTCGAGGCATAAACTCACCGATCGGCTCGACCAGATCCGTCTGAGCCGCCATGACTTCGTGAATGTCCTTGTAAGCGCCCGGGACTTCGTCCAAACCGCCCGCCAACAAACGCACGTTTCGCTCAGCAAGATGATTCGTCCACTGTTTCCAGTGAAACTCCTTCTTGGCAGCGGTACGTGACATACGTCGACCGGCACCATGAGAAGCCGAGTTCAAACTTTCCGTATTCCCTTTGCCTCGAACAATAAACGCGCTGTCGGCCATCGTTCCGGGAATGACTCCCAAATCGCCAACGCCCGCCGGCGTCGCACCTTTGCGGTGGACGTAAACGTCTTTCCCGCCGTGTGATTCCCGCCACGCAAAATTGTGGTGGTTTTCCACGGTCGCGATCGCGGTGGCTCCGGCCAGACGCGTCACATTGTTGTGGATGATTTCATGATTGGCCGATGCAAAACGTCCCATCAAGTTCATCGCAGACCAGTACTCCTGCCCGGCTTCACTGTCCATGTCCAGCCAGCACAAGTGCCGCAGTTGCTTGTCGTCACGGATTCGTGACGGTGCTCGCTGACGAGCGATATCGGTGTATCGCTGACAGACTCGCGCACCCGGGCCACGACTGCCACTATGACTAAGCAAGGCCACGTAGGTTCCGGAATCCAGACCAAGCTCGTCTTGCGGCAATGTCACGATTCCCCATTCAACAAAATGGTTGCCGCTACCGCTCGTTCCCAATTGCTGGCGGGCTCGATCTTTCATCTCGCGCGTCACCGCCGTGATCGTCCAGTCTTCTTCCAGAACTGGATGATCGTGCGGACGTTTCCATTTGGCTCCCATGCCGAACCGAGTCCCTTTGGCCAACGCTTCGTCAAGTTCACGACAAACTTTGACATCGTTCTGCTGAAGGGTCTCAACCGGCAGGTCCGTGATGGTCAGCTTCATTCGACACGCGATGTCCACACCGACTCCGTAGGGCACGACGGCATTGTCACATGCCAACACGCCTCCAATCGGCAAACCATATCCACAGTGCGCATCGGGCATGAGTGCCGCAGCGGTGGCAATGGGAAGTCGGCAAGCATTTTCAATCTGCTGAATCGACGCCGCATCAAAATCGCTTCCAAACTGGGCGTGAGGAATAGGATCGGTCGGACGAACGGCTTCAGCCTCTTTCTCAGCGATCACCGCCTGAGCCAATTCCGCATAATGGGAATGAGCCAAATACACATCGGGTGCGGCGATGAGTTGCGGAATCAATTTCTTCGGATTGATCTTCGTTCTATCCATCGCCGATTGCTGAACGGCGGCAATCGCTGCCGGCACACAATCCGCGGGCACACCAAGGGCCAGTAGTTGTTTTCGATTCATGAAAACGTGAAACCTGAAGAACTGAGAAACAAACGACCGCGGCCAGAAAAATCTGGACTCGAACACAGCGCAAAAAAGGGCAGGGGAAACCTGCCCAGAAGTTTAACAGTTGGAAGACGGCTTGGCGAAGAAAAGGTTCACCGATACGCGTAAGAGCTACGCGAGACCCAAGTTCTTGTTTTCCATTTGGAAAATCTTTTTGGTATCCTCGGCAGAGCCGCTTTCAGGAACCGCGTCCGACTTGTAATCGAACCACTCGGGCTGGAACTGCATAAAGCCGTTGCCACCCTTCTTGTGAGAATTTGCGATGGCCTGCTTGGTGGTCAATGCGATCACCGCGTCGGCCAAAGCGACCGGACCGTTACAGCGAGGCTGATTTGCCTTGTCCTTGGTGCTGATGCACCACGCCCAATGCTCGATCTGCTCGCGATAGCCGCGACTAACCGGGCCGGAACCTTCGACGGTCTTCGCCGGACCTGCGTCTCCACTTTCAGCAGTATCCAGAACGGCGCCGCCACCTTTAAGTTCCTTGACGCCGGCCTTGTAGGACAGGTTCTTGGTCGGCCAGATCATGACCTCTTTTTCGCGATCGATCATCAGCGTCGCTTTGGTTCCCATCACGACTTCGCCGTAACCACCAAAGCCATTTCCGTTGATCGACGAATAGGTAACGACGACTTTCTTGTCGGAATCTTGGTCGTAAGATGGAACGCCGCTCGTGCTGGGGTAGCTGTTAACCTTATCCTCGTAGCCCACATCAAAATTGTAGTCGTAACCTTGCCCAGGAAATTCGTAGCTACAATAAACGTGATCGTCTGCATCACGATCCTGTGGGAAGATATGACGTCCGCCCAATGCGTAGACCGTCAACGGATGAACGTGCTTCCCTTTTTCCTTGGCCAGTGAGGAAATGAAGATACTTGCCGCGTCCAACTGATGGCTACCGAGTTCGGCCATCAAACCGCCTCCGGTTCGATCCCACAGTCGCCAGCGGACCATTTCCTCGATTGCCGATCGAGTCCGACCGCCCGAGTAAACATCGTCACGAGCAATGTAGCCGTGCTTGGCGGCCTCAACCGTCTTGTCTCGATCCAAAGCTTTCCACTGAGCGATCTTCTTGGACAGAGTCAAACGCTCGTTGGCGGATCCTGCTTTACTATAAGCTTTTTCAAACTTTTCCAACTGGCGCTGGATTTTGTCGTGAACTTTTCCGTCGGCTCCAATTTCGCCGCCGGGAATCGGCAACGCCCAAGAATCGGTGCCCGGTGCGTTGTTGCGATGCCATTGCGCCCGAATGTGGTGGATTTCGCCCAGTAAGCCCCACTGGATCAGGTTGACCGCGTTGTGATAGAGAATGCTGTAGTGACGCTGGTGACCGATCGACAGTGTCATACCGGTCTCTTCGGCAACGCGAGTCATCAGTTTGCACTGGGCGACATTGTGAGCCATCAGTTTTTCGCACAGGACGTGCTTGCCCGCTTGCATTGCGGCGATCGCCATCGGAGCATGCAAAAACAGAGGCGTGGCGATGATAACGGCGTCAATGTCCGGATCTTTAACCGCTTTGCGCCAATCGGTGTACCGTTTGACCTTAGAAGCTTCTTTGTCGTTCCAGCCGTAAACTTTTTTCAAACCGGGCCGAGCTTTGATCGTGTTGCCCGACGACCAGTCTCCCTCCATCGCTCGGTGGAAGCTAGAAGGGCGAATGTCGCAGATCGCTTTAACTTCGACGTACTCGGGACTGATCGCGCCCATCAGCACGTTACCTTCGTCACCGGTGCCGATCACTAGAACACGAATCGCCTTGCTTGGTTTGTCATAGCCAAAGTACATCGCGCCCAAAGCGCTGGCGCCTCCGACCGTTCCAACGGCGGCGGCCGATGACTTGGCCAAGAACTCACGTCGAGTCACTTGGTCATGCTTCGTGACCGCGCTGTAATAGTTGTCGCGACCTACTTCGCGTTGTTCTTTTGTGACATTCATGGTCAAGCTCCCGCGTTAGCGTTGCGATTGGTTTTCTTAAAGCTGAAGTACGAGTGGATAAAATAGTCGAGCCCGAAGTTACGGCCCGCACAGGTGGCGAAAATCACCAGCAAGGCAGCGAACTCAATCATGTACAAATAGGTTGGATTGGACCCGGGGATCCAAAACGGCTGAGTCGCCAGCACGGACAACAGAAAACCTGCTCCTGCCAGCGAAGCTAACCGCGAAAACAAGCCCAGAATCAACAGTGATCCAACAATCACGTCAAACCAAGGAATAATCTTGTTGATCATCGCCAGCTTGCCGTTCGACGGGGCGTAGGTTCGCTCCAGCGGCAGCATACTTCGCTCCGCTTGGTCGGCGACGGCCAGATCGTTCACTTGACGCTCAAGCGAACCCCACATGTCGGAAACTTCCTTTTTCCAACCTTTTAGTTTTTTGACGCGATCCGATTCGATCGTATCAATCTGACCACGCAGCGAGTCCACGTATGTTCCAGCCTGCTCTCGATTGACGCCATCCCTTTTAAAACCGACAAGTCGATCGGATGTCCCGAAGTGTGCGACGATTTCTGTCTCGTTAAAGTTAAGCCAACCACCAAGCATTTTCTTGTGATCAGCTAAAATCTCTTTTAGACGATCGAGCTGTTTAGGGATTGCCTTGATTGCTCGGGCGTCATCCTCACGCTCAACTTCTAGTTCACGCGTATTAACGGAACTATCTTTTTCATCACGAGCCTTACGAATTTTCTTGGCCAATCGCTCACGGTTTTCAGTCAACTTCTTTTGCAGACTTTCGTTTCCGAAACCGTAATAGCTGCCTGCTTTTTTAGCGAATTTATCCCAAGCGTCGAAGGTTTGTGAAGGATCCAATTTATAGAGATCTCGGCCACCATCGGTCGAATCTTTGGTGGCGCACAATGCAATCATTCCGTCCGGGTCGTCAAGCATTGCCTTAAACTTGGGTGCCAAAGGACCATTTGCCCCCGACAGAAAGTACTCTGCCGTGAATGTCCCAGACTCAAGCTTCGCCTGACCTTCCTTGAAAAAATGGTAGCCCAAAGCAATCCGCAGGATCGCGAGAGCCAGAAAAGCTAGGAAAGCGTGAGTTCGAGTCATGGTTCAAATGATGTTGGTTTTACAGGCCCGCCAAAAACAAGCCCGTCAAAAGGATTGAACGGACTGCGTTTCGATGATTTCCGAGTCAAAACGCTTATTGTAACCCGGACCACTCCCTCAGGTATCGGTCCCTTCCCGTAACGAGGCCGTAAAAGCGGGAATATGACCGATATTTTGGAAGAAAAGAAATGCGCGACGCTGGACGGTCGAAAAACGAAGCCACGCTGTCGAAAAACGACGCTGGGCGAGAGGGAGCTCACCTCAGACGTGTTGTTCGAAATTCTGGAACAAACCGAACCATTGGTTTGCAGAAGAAAGGTCCTTCCAGAGTCAAAGGACGATACTCTCTAACCGTTCCGCAAGCTTCTCGCGCTTGTCAGCGGGCATTTCTGAAAGCGTGTCATCCAGCTTCTGCTGATGAAAAGTAGACTGCGCAGAATCGCCAACCTTTTCGTAGAGCAGGACCAAGAATCGCCGACACTCTAACAAGTTGGGCAGTTTTTCAATGGCCGCCTGGAAATCTCGGAGCGCTTGCTGATCGTCCCCTTCCTTAGTCAGAAAATATCCTCGAGACTGCAATAAAAACGGGTTGTCAGGAAAAGATTCAAGGGATTTTGTCAACAAAGTGACTGGATCAGAAAAATCCGGGTTCCCTGACTTAGAGCCAACAATAATCAGATGATTCAGTATCACTTCGGACAAAGTGAACAACTGCTGAGACACTCGCCAATGCGTTTTTGCTTTGTTCTCATCTCCATCAACCATCGCTCTCAAGCCGAGCATCGTTGTCAACACGCCAGGATTCGGAGCACCGACCTTCGCCTCTTCAAACCACGCCATGTTGAAATGGTCGCCTTCGGCCGAGTCAATAAACTTAATCAGACGCTTGTAAATTTCCTCGTTCCTAGGGTTATAGTTGATCGCGTCCGTCAAAGCATACAACCGTCTCTTGTACATCTCGGGATTCAACATGTCGTCAGAAATGTCAGCTTCTTGCATCAACACCAAGGAGGAAAGATCTGCAATCTGCTTGCGAACCACATCGGAGTTCGAAGTCACAATGCCATCTCGAATAAACTTTTTAGCGAGCGGAAAATCTTCCAACGCCACGGCACACTTCACTAGAACCAACCAAATTTGAAAAATGTTAGGATATTTCCTTGAGGCGGGTTCGAGAATGCCGCTATAGAGTTGATCAAACGCTTTCCTAGCGTTCTCAACTCCATACAGCTGCCTCCGGATTTCGACAATCTGCATCGTTGCTAACAAGTGCTCTACTGACTGAATGCCCCCATCAAGCATCGCATTCAAGTGAGTCATGGCTTTTTCCATGTGCGCCTTGTTTTCAGGCGTTCCCTTGTCATACGCGGCAGCTTTTCGAAGATAGATGACCGACATGCTTTTGTGAGCCTTCTTGTTGTCCTCTTGTTGCTGAATCGCCATATCCAGCTGCTTCAAAACAATTTCGTCACGCTGGTCATCAGGCGCATGATACCAATTTACATTTTGGTAGTAGCTCGCTCGCCAGAGATGGGCATTCGACATGCCTGGCTCATCGTCCGGGGCGAGCATTGTCATGATGTCTAAGGCACTAGGAACATTCCCAGCTAAACCAACAGCA
>CAZLYM010000010.1:6456-26035 GCA_964563475.1 uncultured Pirellulaceae bacterium | reverse complement strand
CGGCACCTCGATCAGAAGATGAGCGACCCGAAAAGGCTTCGTCCATGAAATTCGAAAAAGGGCGTGAAACTTCGTCGGTCAAACGAGCGAAAAATGATTTGCGAGGGTGGTTTTTATTGCCTGAAGATGCCATAGATCTATTGGGGTTTTAACTGAAATTGGTTTTTGAGCTGAGTGCTTATAGGAAGGAAGAGAATCGCCATTCAAGCTCAATTCGATTCCGCGTTTGACTCTTCTAAACGGCTAATCCGATCGACCAAAACCGTCGTGTCCAGGCCTACATTTTCGTAACACTCGATCAACTGCTTGAGCAGGTTGATATCATTCGGGCGAGAGCTCAACGCATTTTCAAACGCAGCGATTGCCTCCTCAAAACGATTGAGCGCGATCAGCGCGGTTCCTCGCGTATCCAAGAAATTAGATCGAAACTTCGCCATCCGTGGATTGTCTGAAATCAGTCGCAATCCCTGATCGACCAACTGCAATGCACGGTTGGCATCCTGATCATCGCTTCGCAACCAGCTGTAGGAAAGATTGTTCAAAATCATCGGATCGTTCGGATTCTTTTTCCGAGCGAGTTCGAAAAACTTGACCGCGCCACTATAATCGCCTGCCACCATAGCAGCCGTCCCGAGCTCATTGAGCACCGCCCCTGGAGCCGCAAAATTCTCGTAGGGGTTGTAAACTGCTTTGGCTGCGTTTGAAACCACCGGATCGCTATCGGTTGCCAATCGTGAAATCATCCTGAGCACATTCGAATCGTTCGGATTCAGTCGGTACGCTTCTGTCGCCAGCCGTAGAGATTCCAGCTTCTCTGCTCTGGTGCTCTCACTACCGGAGGTGGCCGATGCAGCCCAATTCAGATAGACTCCACCCAGAACTTTCTTCAAGAAAACTCGACGAGACGCAACCTTTTCAGGAAGCTCTGCGTCTGTTCCATTGGTCAGTCGATCAATTCGCGCCTTGAGTAATTCCACAGCACGCTCATATTCACCCAGCTGGCGATGACAGTCGATCATCTGGAGCCATGTCGCAACCCACCTAGAGTCCCCCAAGCCTCCCTGACTGAGCCGCTCGTTGTAACTGAGCAAAGCCCGCTCCAAAATTGATTGATCCAAGTCTGTCCGCTCTAAACGCTTATTGATCTGAAGCAATTGACGGTAGAATTGTGGCTCTTCCTCAAACAATTCGACAAACAATTGGTTCGCTTCGTTCAGACGATCCTGTCCCATCAACAGTTGCGCTTTAATCGACTTGGATACGTTGTCGTTCTTATCACGTTTCAAGCAAAAATCCGCATGAGTCAGCGCAAGGGTACCATTGGCCATCGCTTCTGCCCGCGTCGAAGCTCTGAGGCTGGCATAATACTTGGCAAGATATTTGTGAGCGTCGGCGTACCCAGCCTCGTCCTCGGGAGCCAAGTTTTTGAGAATCGAAATCCCTCCCCCCGGGTCGGTGCGTAATTTTGACATTGCTAGACGGAACCGGTACTCGGGCTCTGCCTGATTCATCGAGATCAGTTTCTGGAGATAGATATTCTCTTCGTCACGAAGTTCAACGAGCGTTTGCTTGCGTGGGTCCGCGTTGTCTTCAGATCCATCGTCCAACAACTGTGCAACATGACCTTCATCCCGCAGTTCGACCTCCAGCCTTTCCTTCTCTTCGACGACACGCTCCAGTACTGCAACGTAGCCATCTTCCATGTCACCCTTGGCGAAGTGAGCCATCACGATCACCAGCACGCCAATCACGCCAACAACAAATGCGGGAAACCCCAGCAAGAGAGCACGGCTGCGGCCAGACTCCAGCCACATGTCTTCGATGAAGTGCTTTGGCCCCATTAACAGCTCAAGCGGCGCCGCGAAAATATTTTGCAGGAATTGCATTTTGAATCGCTCTTGTGAATCGTTCCAAGTGGACTGGTTTAAAGGCGACCGCGCCAGCGGCATGACTTCCACGCGCTTGGTTTCCCAAAGTTCGCCTAAAGTTATTCAAGTCTTCTTCACCCGACAAAGCAACCTAATTCTGATGGACTATGCAGAAAGATCGTTGCCAGGAAGCTGAATCAACATGATGCCCTTGTATGCTGAGCATTCATTGCTATCAGCTATCGTACCAATCTTAACCTATGACCGCTGGTAACTCCAGCAAGCCACGGGAGCAATTGAGAATGGTCGCCAATTTCAGGGACGCCCCGTTCCAGTGTCTGTAACTTCATTCACCGATCGTCTATTTCTCCCTCTGTTCCTGACCGGAAACACCTAGGAAGGAATGACCGCCATAACGAGTAGCCTAGTTTTCTGTCCTTCAATTCCTTGCCGTAGTTTGGCCAATACGGAGCTGGCGTTTCTGATATATCCGATTGATAGCTGTCAAAACAGAAAGATTCGGTAGAACAAATAAAACCGGTACTTGCAGCACATCTCGGAAAACCGGAAGAATCCACAAAAGTTGCCACGCTGACTAGCCGAATTAAGGGAATGGGCAGGAGTGTTCTCTGCCGAAACATGACTCTTTTTGCGTCTGTATTGACCCATGAACTACAAATTCAGCATCAAAATCGCAGCCCTGTTGGCTACATTCACAGGAACTTCGATAGGTCCAGCTACGCTGGCGCCGTCTAACTGGTTGGCAAGTGCAAACGCACAAACACCCACCGCTGCTTCGGAGCAGGCTCAACCGAGCGCCCATTCGAAGATGCTGGCACCGATGGTGCCACCGGTACACAAACCAGACAAGCTAATGCCTTGGCAGGTCGAACCGTCAAGGTATCAGTCGGCGATCGCCCCAACCAACGGGAAACGCCCGACTTTGCTTGCTCCAGCTTCGATCAGAAAAAATACGGTGCCGGTACCTGAGGCCAAGATTCATACGCCTCAAGTCCAACATGCCGTCGGAAATGCAACAGACGCAGCCACGTCCAAAGTTCAGCAAGCTACGGCACTGTTGACAGCACCTGCTCAAGGCCGCGTTTCCAGCGGATTCTCTGCAGCGGGCATACCACTGTATCCTTCTGGGGCGCCAACCACTCAAGCAGTCCCATACTCGTCGTCTCAAACGACTTTTCAACCAAACACACCCGTCACTCAAGTGGCCAGTGCTGCTTTAGCTGCCACGACCCCACCTCAGGGAAGTGGATCTCGTGGCGCGATTGGAAGCGGAATTGCACCCGGAGCACCAGGTCCAGCGTTCCCTGCTCCTCCTGTTATCTCGCCGGGCAGTGAACGACTGCTGGCACCGTCGAGTGGCTCGGGAACGAGAACTGAGCCGAGTTCGGTACTAACAGCGCCGGGACAGACTGTACCCACCCCAGTTGTGTCCAATCCAGTTGCTTCCTCTGGCTCGAGTGTCGGTGGCGGAAGCTGCAACACCTGTGACACGGGCGGAGCACTCGGATGCGACTCAAGTGGTGGCTGCAACTGTGGGCCAAACGGGTGTTTTAACCCGGCAGATATTGCCAACAACGCCGGTCTGTACGGCTCGGTAGGTGAAGCTCGTTTCTACGGCCATCTGGAAGCACTATTAATTACCAGAGACGACGGAGATATTTCACTTTCCACGATTGGGAACGTCGGCGACTTCGACTTTGATGGTGGCTGGAGAGCAACTTTTGGTGAACGATTTGATGCGATCAACGGTCGCGAGATCAGCTACTTCGGCACCGCCGAAATTTCTGACTCCTCAAGTTTCACCGGAACCATTCAGCCGACTTTCGTCAGCCCCGATCTGGATGTCCAACCATTTGGCTTTGTCTTCCCAGGCAGAGCAGCTTCATTCGGAACACCGGGAACGCCTGCGGAAGTCGTTGATGGTGTGCTCATTCCGGCAACCCCAGCGACGCCTCCCGAGACAGCGTTGGCACCTGCGAACATCTTTGCCACCACGCAATCTCAGTTCACAGAAACCTCACTTCAGAGCATCGAATTCAATCGCGTTCGCTGGGGATGGGATGTATTTAAGAGCTTTGTCGGTATTCGCTACATCTACTTTGACGACCGGTACGAACTGAACTCGGTCAATCCCGGACTCGCGGCAGATCAGACCGGAAACTTCCAGCTATACGCTCAGAACAACCTGATCGGACCAAACATCGGTGCCGAGTGGTTCTATGACGTCGGCTACCGTTTGTCGGTGTCCTCAGGAATCAAAGGTGGTATCTACGCGAACTTCAATGAACTGGACACACGGTTGAATCGGGGTGCCACGAATCTGCTGAACAACGAAGACGAAAACACGTCGTTCGCAACGACACTTGATTGGAATTTGATTGCCCACTACCAGATCTCACCACGAGGCCGGTTCCGCGTCGGCTACAACGTCACTTACCTTGGCGACGTAGCGACTGTGTCGGACAACCAACCATCTGTGGTGGGCCCGTTTGGCCCCGTGGTCGTCAGTCCTGCCACCATCAGCGCGGCGACCGGCACCGATGCTTCGGATTCTGACTACGTCACCTTCCACGGCTTCTCTTTCGGTCTTGAGTTCTTCCGATAGAACGTCTGGCTGACGCAAAACCAAAATGAAAATCTTCACGCCCGAGCAAAATTGCTCGGGCGTTTTTTTGGTATCATCCGAATTAAGTACTATCCGAATTTGCTTTCATCCAACTTTGCTATCATTCGAATTCCTGAGATCAACTGAACATGTCCACTTCAAGCCTGCACGCTGAGTCGTTTGATCATCTTACCATCGTGGTTGCTGATCTTGCCGCATCGCGTCGATTCTATGTTGATTTGCTGGGACTAAGCAAAGTAGATCGCCCCGCTTTCGATTTCCAAGGGGCTTGGTTCGGTACCGGCAACTGCCTGATTCACCTGATTCTGGCCAATGAGCTTTCTGGCCAACCCGGGCCACGAAATCACGACGTGACAAAGCCTTCACGGGGACTTCATTTTGCATTCCGAGTCTCTGACGCGTCTGCGGCAGCCGATTTACTCAAACAGGCAGGCGTAGCAATCGTGGACGGTCCCAAACGACGGCCCGATGGAGCTACTCAGGTCTTCATCCGAGACCCCGACGGCTACTTGGTCGAACTTTGCTCCGGCTGATGCGGACAAAGTACCAAATGCTTAGCCGTCACTAGGTAGATTCAGTTGCCCACATACTGTGCGTACAACTTGCGAGCCATCGCGATATCTTCAGTGCCGTTGATGATCGCTCGCCCGTCCGGGAACACGGTCAGTTCATAAGACTCGACAGACAACCTCAACAGGAATCGGTTTCGAGTCACCTTGCCAACCGACTCCATGGCAGCCGCGAGCTTCTCAAGATCCAACACTTGACGTTCGGGCGGGCTCAGCTGCACCGCGTTTCGACCACACAACACGGCCGAGTGACTTCCACGCTGTCCATCCAACCACTCGAACTGACGCCCTTTACACGTTGGGCAGTCGACCTGGTCACGCAGTTTCGAAACGTCCATCTGCCGAAATTGGTTCTGCCAAAGCTCAACAATCGTCAAGCTTTTGCTGATCGCCCCTCGGTTGCCCGAGAGAATCTTCATCGCTTCATTGGCTTGAATCGATCCGATCACGCTAATAATGGATGCCAAGATTCCAGACGAATCGCAGGTGGGCATCGTACCGGGCAGCGGCGGACCGTCCAGCATCAAACAACGCAAACAAGCGGACTCGCCCGGGATAATGGTCATCGTTTGACCGTCTGCTCCTAGGCATCCTCCGTAAACCCAAGGGATCGAATGCTTGACCGCGACGTCATTAATCAAGAACCGAATCTCGAAGTTGTCCGTCGCATCCAAAATCACATCAACACCTTCGCTCAAGGCTTGGATGTTCGACGCATCCACATCGACAACGTGGGGCTCAATTTCGATCGACGAATTGATTTGACGCAACTTATTGGCCGCCGCGATTGCCTTGGGAAGATTGGAGTCGACATCCGCTTCGTTATAGAGCATCTGCCGCTGAAGGTTACTGGTTTCCAAGAAGTCGCGATCAACGATCCTCAATGTTCCGACCCCGGCCCGAGCGAGCGTGTTTGCGATGACCGACCCCAGCGCACCACAGCCAATAATCAACGCAGTTGATTGGCCCAACGCCTGCTGCCCCGCGTCGCCGATGGCAGGATAGCGTATCTGTCGTGAGTAACGATCGTCGTTCAATCAATTTCCAATCGAGATTTCAAGTAACGGCCGGTTATGGAATTTTCGTTTGCGGCTACGTCTTCCGGCGTACCGGTCGCCACAATCTGGCCACCGTCAGCAGACGCTCCCGGGCCCATGTCAATCAACCAATCAGCATACTGTATCAGCTGCAGGTTGTGCTCGACCACGATCAACGAATGGCCTACCGACACCAGCGTAGAAAAGCAATCTGCCAGCCGCACAATGTCGCTCATGTGCAAACCAAGCGTCGGTTCGTCCATCAAAAACAGAGCCCGCTTGCTCTTTGTGGACGACAAATACTGAGCCAACTTCAACCGCTGAGCCTCGCCCGAGGACAGCGTCGTGGCAGGCTGGCCCAACTGAATGTACTCCAGTCCCACATCGATCAGTGCCTTTAATTTGTACTGAACCTTGGGCTGGCCTCGGAAAAAACTGAACGATTCTCGGACGGTCATGCTCAACACCTGAGCGATATTCTTCCCCCGATGCCGAACCGCCAACACGTCCTCACGATATCTCGTCCCACCGCACTGGTCGCAGCGGATGTGCACGTCGTTCATGAACTTCATGTCGATCGTCAACTGGCCATCGCCTTTGCACTTGTCGCATCGTCCTCCAGCCACGTTGAAACTGAATTTACTGACGCCGATATTACGAGTCTTCGCGTCGACCGTGTCTGCAAACACGCGTCGAATATCGTCAAACGCTCCAATGTAAGTGACGGGGTTACTGCGAGCCGTTCGGCCGATGGGCGACTGGTCGATCAACACCACTTCATCGACCTGAGAATCTCCAAAAACGTCTTCGTAGGGCAGCGTGTGCTCGACCGAGCCACCTTTGCGTTTGGCAAGAGCACCGTACAGCGTGTCCTGAACCAACGATGTCTTCCCCGCTCCGCTGACTCCGGTAACCACGCAGAGACAATTCAGCGGAAATTCGACCGTTAGGTTTTTCAGGTTCCGCCCACTCGCCCCCACCAGTTTCAAGCGACCGCGCCCCTCCCGTCGTTCTGGATCGACGACGATGCCCCTTCGACTGGCAAGAAAATCACCAGTCAAAGAATCTTCACATGCGATCAGTTCATCGACAGTGCCATCAAACACCACCTCGCCTCCAGCATCGCCCGCATTGGGTCCGATTTCAACAACCCGTTCAGCCGCTTCAATCATCGCCGGTTGGTGATCAAGTAAAACGACAGTGTTATTTCGCTGATGCAGATGACGAATGGCTTCGATCACTGGCGGTAGATCGTGGATGTGCAAGCCAGAAGTGGGTTCATCCATCACGTACAACAAGTTGACCAGATTCGAGCCCAAAATCGAGGTCAACGAAATCCGTTTCAGCTCGCCGCTGCTGAGCGTTTGCGACGGACGATCAAGTGTCAGATAGCTCAGCCCAACTTGTTTCAAGAATGCCAGACGACTGCGAATCTGCTGCAGTAACGGACCGGCCACCGTGTCGGACGACAAAAACGATTCGGCAACGGTCGAAAAGAACTGCTCCACGCCGCCGATTTCCATACGGAGAATTTCTGCAATGTTTTTCTCTTCAATCCGAAAGCCAAGCGCCGCTTGGCAGAGCCCCGTCCCGTCACAGGATTCGCATGTTGCATCAAGAGCCCCCGCTCCCTCACACACGCCGCATTGGCCGATCGTCCGACGCGAATCAAACAGCTTTGGTTCGGGCAACACGGATTCGAATCCACAGGCGCTGCACTTGGGCGTTCTGGAAAACTGATGCAGCTTAAACGATTTGCCATCCACTGTTTCCGTTGCCCCATCGTCTGTCGCAACCAGCGCCGCACAGATTCCGTCAGAATGCTGAAAGGCCGTGCCCACAGAATCTCGAATTCGAGTCTGCTCGCTTTCAGCGGTCAGGCGATCCACAACAATTCGAATCGGCGCGTCGTCCGCCAACGTATCGGACAGCTGAAAACTGGCGTCCGTCAAGTTCACAGTTTGGTTCCCAACAATCACACGTGAGAAACCGGCCCGTCGCGCGTTCAACAGTTTCTCAGGCAGAGTCGCATTCTCATCGGTCGGGCGAAACGTGATCAGGTAACGCATGCCCGCTGGCAAATCTCGACACCAGCGAGTAACCGATTCCGGGTGATGCGAAACGACCTTGGTCTGGCAGTTTGGACAGATCGCTGTAGCTGCCTTGGCGAACAGCAATCGCACGTACGGCAGTAAATCGGTCGCCGACCCCACCGTCGAATCTTTTCCCGGTTTGCCGCGAGGAACTCGCAACGCGATGGCGGGTGGAATTTCTGAAATCTGATCGGCATCCGGGCGATCAAGCTGTTCCACGAATTGCCGCTGACCGGGCGAAAGGCTTTCCAGATACCGTCGCTGACCTTCGGCGAACAGCGTATCAACCGCCAGGCTCGACTTTCCGCTGCCGCTGACGCCGCAGATCGACAGCCACTGCCCATGCGGGATCGACAAATCAACGTCTTTCAAGTTGTTGACGCGGACACCGCGTAATTCGATTTGGCGTTTCGCCACCGTTCGCCTGCTTTCTTGCTACCTACTCAGATGCTGGCACGTCGGCCGCTATCCGATCAGTCAGTTCGACTCGCTCAACACGAGCGTTTTGAATGAATCACTGATCAATACGAGCCATTTCCTAAACGTTAATTCGATTCGCCGCTAGCACCCTGAAATCGAATTAGGAATTTTTCCTACAATCCGCTAAACCTCCCTAACCGGCAAGGTCGATGACTCCACGGACAAGGCTGTCTTTCGGAATTCAAGGTAGAAACAATGCTAGCTCTCAGAACTAAAATCGCGTCATTTGCCATAGCTGGAGCGATGGCTTTCTCGATCGCATGCAGCGGCTCAATGGCATCGGCACAAACGCCTCCATCACAAAGGTACCAACCGGTTGCCCAAGACACGGCTCCACCGTCGGTTCACGTGCCGCCTGCCAATATGCGAGCCATTGGAAGCGCTTCGGCCAGCTACAACCTTTCCGATCAGAGCTTGCCTGAGCGTCCCAGCAAATATTCCTACCATCGTGGGAATGTTCAGCAAACCACCTACGAGGCACCTGCCAAGCCAACCGTGCCGGCAATCCTACGAGACAACGTCCCATCCAAGGTAGCTGCACCTTACAGGCCTCAACCGAAAACAATCCCATTTCAGATGACCGCCCCGAAAATCAGCAGCGAGTCAACTGGATCGGCAACAGCCACCAAGTCACCCGCCGACTATGACAATGTCATGAAGCAAATTCGAGCCACCACGCCTCGCATTGCTCCGGAAGAACTGAGCAGCGTCCACGCGGAAAAAGCCATGATCGAAAAGCAGATGGCCGAGCTTCAGCAAAGAGCTCAAGCAAAAGCAGCGACACAACAGCCAGTCAGTCAAGCCAACAACGGTTTGCGAAAAGAAGTTAGCAATACCGAATCGAGTCAATCGCCAAACATCTCCAACGTTTCCGCATTGGATTTCGTTCGTGGCATCTCGGCTGAATCTGCATCAACTGCACCTGTTGCCCCAGCCGTTTCAAATCCTCCTCAGGATCGCACCACGGCTCCAAGCAATCTGAATCTGGCCGTCCATGAATCTGAAATCGACCAGCCGGAATTTCGAAGCATTCGCCAAGTTTCCGGAGAGACCTACGCAAACGAAAACGAAAACGCATCGATTCGCTTAGACGCCCCGGCACTGAGCGTCGAGACCTTCGGTCCCCAAACGATTGGCATCAACAAGCCAGCAACTTACCAAGTGAAGGTCCACAACAGCAGCCACACCGACGCTGAGCGAATTCTTGTTGGCGTCAAGTTTCCATCATGGGTAGACATCGACAACGTCAACTTGACCGCGGGCAACAAGGAAATCACTGACGGAACAGACCGTGCTCGCGTGGTTTGGAACATCGATCGAATCCCAGCCAAAGGCTCACAAACGATTACCGTCACTGCGGTTCCTCGAAAGGCAGAAGTGTTTGACGTGGGTGTCGAATGGACGCTTGTTCCACGAGTCGGAAAAGCCAACGTTCAGGTAACCGAGCCTCGCCTTGAGATCAACATTTCCGGTCCGGCTGAAGTTCAGTTCGGAGAAAATGCAACTTACCACGTCACCGTTCGAAACCCCGGAACAGGAACCGCCGAAAATGTTGGCGTCATGCTTCCTGAAGCTCTGGGTGGTGAACGTGCCTCGCTTGGCAACATCGAGCCCGGGAAGGATAAAGAGTTTCAAGTCGAGCTACTGGCGCGTACTGCCGGAAAACTTTCTCTGGTCGCCACGGCCAATGCCGAAGGAGGTTTGTCAGTTTCTGCCGATCGCAAACTGATCGTTCGCAAGGCCAACCTAGGAATTGCTTTGCAAGGCCCAGCTCTGAAGTACGCCGGCAGTGATGCTCGCTACAAAATCACTCTGACTAACACAGGTGACGCCGTCGCCAGTGACGTAATCACCGCGTTTGTTCTGCCGCCAGGAGTCAAGTACCTGGGCGGGATCGATTCGGTTCAGATGATGGATCTCGGATTGAATTGGAAAGTTGGATCGATTGATCCAGGTGAATCAAAAACCTACGAAGTGAATTGCCAACTTGACACTGAAGGCGATGTACAACTGGAAGTAGGAGCCCGTGACGGCAAGGCCACGTTGGCAGCATCAAGTGCTTGCCTGACAACAGTCGAAACCGTTGCTGATCTTGTCCTGACCGTTGCCGATCCAAAAGGTCCGCTGCCGACCGGGGAAGATGTGATGTACACCATTAACGTCCGTAACCGAGGCAGTCGATCCGCCAAAGGATTGAACTTGGTCATGCAGTTCAGCGAAGGCATCGAGCCACACAAAGTCGCAGGCCACGATCATCGTATCGTGCCAGGGCAGGTATTGTTCTCCCCGATCAGTCAAATCGATCCGGGGCAGGAACTCAGCTTCAAAGTTAACGCGGAAGCGTTCAAAAGTGGAACTCATGTGTTCCGTGCACAGCTGACTTGCGAAGACTCCGACGCGCGTGAAATCGCCGAAGGAACGACTCGCTTCTTCGGTGACAATGTCACTCGGCCCAACGCCACCGCCAATGCCGGCTCGGACTTTGGGTTGGACGCAAACAGCAACGATTTCACTCGCTAACAAACGCGAGTACCTTGACAGTTCAGCGAACTGACAACGAAACAAACCGGCATCACTTGATGCCGGTTTTTTTATGCCTCTTGACATCGCTGCAACCACCAATGAACCTTACAATCAGTCGCAAAAACCAACCAACCCTATCGCTCTAAGCCCCTGCAATGCCATCATCGAACTTAATGTCTGTATCTCAAGCCCCATTTGGAGCAACGCGTTCGGGGACTAACCTGACTCAATTTACTTGCACAAACAAGCATGGTTACTCGTTAGAACTGATTGACTACGGCGCAACAATCACTTCCATCCGAACACCTGATCGGAACGGACAGTTCGAAAACATTGTGCTCAGTTGCGAAGACATTGGAACATACGAAACCAACAACTGTTATTTTGGCTCGATTGTCGGCCGAGTCTGTAATCGTATCGCTGATGCCAAGTTCAGCATCAACGGTATCGAATATTCGTTGAAAGCCAACGACGGCCCCAACCATCTGCATGGGGGACGGAAGGGATTTGACAAACTCATCTGGAAAGGCGAACCGATCCAGCAGGAAGATGCGGTTGGAGTTCGTTTCAATCTGATCAGCGAAGCTGGTGACGAAGGCTACCCCGGCCAACTAGCAGTGACGGCCGAGTATCTTTTGAACAATGACAACGAAGTGTCCATGCGACTAGAAGCCACTACGAGTGAGCCAACGCACGTAAACTTGACCGGTCACAGCTATTGGAACCTAGGAGGAACTGGCTCAGGATCCATCCGCGATCATCATTTGATGATCAACGCCGACCACTTTCTACCCGTCAATGAAAACCTGATCCCAACAGGACAACTGGCCCCTGTTGCTGACACGGCACTGGACTTCCGTACGGCCAAACCGGTCGGTCAAGATCTTGATTCGCTAACGAACGATCCGATTGGCTACGACCACTGCTACGTCCTGAACCGAAACGCGGACAACGGTGCTCCGATCAAGCTTCAAACCGCCTCCATTTTGGTCGATCCAAACTCAGGTAGAAAATTGGAAATACTGACCACTCAGCCGAGTGTTCAGTTTTATACAGGCAATTTTTTGAACGGCCTGCCGTCGTCCAACGGATTCCAGCAACACTCCGCATTGTGCATCGAGACTCAGGGTTTAGTGGATGCAGCTAACCAACCTAGTTTTCCCACCACGCTGCTAAATCTAGGTGAAACTTATCGGCAAACGACGGTTTATCGATTCGGCGTCACCGACTAATTCTCT
The DNA here is from genome assembly GCA_964563475.1 of uncultured Pirellulaceae bacterium. Lineage (GTDB taxonomy): Bacteria > Planctomycetota > Planctomycetia > Pirellulales > Pirellulaceae > Mariniblastus. Next base: position 13,580 of record CAZLYM010000010.1, on the reverse strand, counting down.
CGCCCGCTAGCCATGCCACAAAGCCCCCAGACTCTCCATGGCCCCAGAAGCCAACATCTCGGCATCTCGCACGCGCAGTCGAATAACCGGAAAATCTGATACAACAACAACTAAGTTGAGCCATATCCCCGTTCCGTGGCAATGAGGGCTCTGAGCCGCGCATTACGGCAACTAGTATGCGGATCTCCTCGCAGGGGGGAAAGAAAAACGCGACTCCACTCAAGGCTCATCGTTTGAAAACGATTGATTTTGGTCATGTTGCAACTAGACTTGAAAGCGATTACCCAGAGACGAACGGCCAGCACCCCGCGAGCGACCAACAACAAGCACAAGCAATCAGCGACCTGAGCGCACCCTCTTTGAAGTCGCACGATTAAATTTTAACGGTTTCCAAATAGGCATTGAAAACCTTAACTCCGTTTGTCCAACTCACCGCCGTTCAGACCTAACGCTTACCGATATCCGACTCATTTGGACTACTGGATTTTATTGAACATGAGCATCGCAATCGTAACTGGCTCGGCCGGATTAATTGGCTCCGAAGCGGCTCGACATTTCGCAGCTCAAGGCTTGACCGTCGTTGGAATTGACAACGATATGAGAAGTGAGTTCTTTGGCGCCGAGGCATCGACTCAGTGGCAGCGTAATACTCTGATCGAAGAACTGGGCGACAAGTACGTTCACGTTGACTGCGACATCCGAGACAACGACGCGATCGAGAAACTGTTTGCCAAATACGGAACCGACATCAAGCTGATCGTGCATACAGCGGCTCAGCCTTCGCATGACTGGGCGGCCAAGGATCCTCACAAGGATTTCACCGTCAACGCGAACGGGACGTTAAACCTTCTCGAAGCCACTCGCCAGAGTTGCCCCGAAGCCGTTTTCATTTTCACATCCACGAACAAAGTTTACGGCGACACTCCCAACCGTCTACCGCTAATCGAGCAGGACTTGCGATGGGAAATCGATCCATCTCACGAATACAACAACGGCATCCGTGAAGACATGTCAATCGACAGTTGCACTCACAGCCTATTCGGAGCCTCCAAAGTCGCCGCCGATGTGCTGGTGCAAGAATACGGTCGGTACTTTGGCATGAAGACCGCCGCGTTTCGAGGTGGCTGCCTAACCGGGCCAAACCACAGCGGGACTCAGCTTCACGGTTTTCTTTCCTACCTGATGAAATGCACCGTGACAGGTACGCCGTACACCGTGTTCGGCTACAAGGGCAAGCAGGTCCGTGACAACATTCACAGCTACGATCTGATTCAAGCGTTTGATCACTTTTACAAAACACCTCGCAGCGGGGAAGTTTACAATATCGGCGGCAGTCGTTTCAGCCATTGCTCGATGTTGGAAGCCATCCAAATATGCGAAGAATTGTCCGGTGAGAAACTCAATCGCACCTATGCCGAGGACAACCGGACTGGCGACCATATCTGGTATGTTAGTGACGTTAGCAAGTTTCAGTCACACTTCCCCGATTGGAAGTTGACAAAAGACGTGCGGACAATCCTCTCCGAAATCTACAGTTTCAACGTTGACCGTTGGAAGGAGCCCGTGTCCTGATGATTGATCGTGGTTGCCACAACATTCTTGGCGTCAATATAAACGCAGTCGACTACGATGCCGCCGTTGCCAAAATCGTCGACGCCGCCAATCAACGGACACCACTGGGTGTGTCAGCGTTGGCCGTACATGGCGTGATGACCGGAGTCACCGACGACATCCATCGCCATCGGCTCAATAGTTTGGAACTAATTGTCCCTGACGGCCAACCCGTCCGATGGGCACTGAACTTTCTTCACGCGACCCAGCTTGAGGACCGAGTTTACGGCCCCGACCTGATGCTCAAGACGTGTGAAGCGGCAGCCGAAGCGCAGATCCCGATCTTCTTGTTCGGAGGAAAACAGGAACTGCTGGACGCCCTGCAAACCAAACTTCTCACCAAGTTCCCATCGCTTAAGATTGCGGGAACGATGGCCAGCCGTTTTCGAACCGTTTCAGAACGAGAAAAACAAGAGATCGTCCAGACGATTCTCGAAAGCGGAGCGGCCATTACGATGGTTGGCTTAGGGTGTCCTCGCCAAGAAGTCTGGGCTTACGAGTTCAAGAACCAATTGAACATGCCAGTGCTTGCCGTGGGTGCCGCGTTCAATTTTCACGCGGGCCAACTTGCTCAAGCCCCTCCGAATCTACAAAAGTATGGGCTCGAATGGGCCTTTCGTCTGTACAAGGAACCGAAACGGCTCTGGCAAAGGTACCTGATCCTCAATCCGTACTATGTCTATTTGCTGTTCTTGCAATCAACCGGGCTGAAAAAGTTCGATCCAGAATCGACCATTATTCCCCAACAGGAAATTCTGTACGGATAGCAGGCCCAGCAAACCAGCCAAACACAAAACATCGCCATGCAAGTGGCGTCAAACGGGTCATGCATTTGAAATGCGTGGCCCGTTTTTTTAGCTCAGGCACAGGATCACAATCGCCGCACGATGCGACGTGCCCGTTTTCAAACCTTTCCCTAGCCGCTCAGCACTCGGCCAGCGGACCACGAATCCGACCAATCGCCCACAGCATTCGATGGATTCGTACGATTCGTGGTTAAATCCTCCAAATCTCCCGCCAAAACGCTACTTGACTTTGAGTTACGTAAACCATACTATGCAATACGTAATATATAGCCGAGTTGTCAGATTCGAGGAATTTCGATGAAACTGGAACGGGAAATGATGCGAGGGGCAGGGCCGACGGCACTGCTGCAATTACTCTCCGCAGGCGAAAAGTACGGCTACGAGATCATCGAAGCGTTGACGCAACAGTCAGCAGGCGTGTTCGAGCTGGGCCAATCCACGCTCTACCCGATGCTCTACAACCTGGAAGCCAAGAAATTAGTTGCGTCGCGAAAGAAAGAAGGCCCCAACGGGCGGACGCGTCGCTACTACCGGCTAACCACCAAGGGTAAAAAAAAACTGGAAGCTGATCGCGAGCAATGGGCCGCGGTCATCAAAGGGCTGGGAGCATTGGGCGTCACGCGAACGCGGGGCAGGGCGTCAGCCGAAACCTTCCCCGGCCTGGCATTGGAAGGCGGTGTTCAATGAGCGATTCAACCACCACTCAGATCAAATCCTCCTCTTTGCCATCGTTCAAAAAACTATTCAAACCATCCTTCTGGCTGGGCGGCAATTGGAAGAAAGAAATCTCGAAATCAAATCTACCTGCCGACATTCAAACCATCATCCATCAAGTTGTCTCGAAATCTCGTTTGATGCGACGCGAGAAGTTTGACGTGGCCGAGGAACTGGTCCAGCACTTTCAAGACGGCCACCGGCAAGGTCTCGCATTCGAGTCCCTGACGAAAGACTTTGGCGATCCTGGTTCCGCAGCGATCCTGATCCGCCGCTCCAAACTGCGTAACCGCAGCCTTTGGGTATCGGCCGCTCGAATGACCATGATCGCAATGGCGTGCTTCTCGATCGCATACCTGCTTTTACTTTGGCATTATCACAGCGGTCAAGCCAATCCCAGCATCGATTACATGGCACATTTCAATCAAACCGCCGCCCAGGCAGATGAACAAGACAAAGCATGGACGCTCTACCGCCCCGTATGGACCAGGTACCAGTTCACCGAGGGCGGCCGCGGCACGTATGCCGACATGCGAGAGGAGGCTTTGTACGTCAAGGACAAAGACTACCGACTGGCCAGACCGTCCGACGATCAATGGCCTCAGACTGTGGCAATGCTGAAAGAGCACACGGAACTGCTGGATGCCCTCCGCGAGGGAGCCAAACGAAAATCCTTCGGACTGGAATTGCGATCAGATCCACGTGAATACTCGGACGAAGATTTCAAGGCTCTTTTCCCAAACGATGAAAAATCGACTTACAAGAACTACTACGAAGAAGATGACCCTGATGGAATTCTCGGTGGTTCCACAATCGCAATTTTGTTGCCTCATCTTCAAAAGATGAGAGACGCAGCACGAATGCTCCACGTCGATACTCGGCACGCAGTCGACGTGGGTGACTCAAACCGCGTTGTTGAAAATACTGAAACGGTGTCAGGTCTCGCCAATCAAACCGCTGAAACTCCGACTCTTGTCAACACTTTGGTCGCCGTTGCCGTTGCATCAATTGGCCTCGAGCAATTGGAAGAGGTCATGATCAACGATCCTGATTTTCTGTCCAAAGCGCAGCTTGCCCGACTTCAAGAAAACCTTCAAAAGTTGAACATTCGGTCGTGGCTCGCCTACAAGGGCGAACGCATGTTCACCAAAGACACGGTACAACGTTGCTACACGGATGACGGAAACGGTGATGGCCGAATGACCGCGGCAGGGATGAGATTCCTCAACGGCCCGTTCTTTACTGCGATCGTTGGCCTGTCGGGCTCTGGCGGCAACGCTTCAATCAAAGAGCCCCCGCCCATCGACTGGGCGAAAGAATGGTCGCGGTTCAAGAAATATGCGTTCGCCAGCCAAGCCCTGGCCCCGGCAACCGTTTTTACCTGTGCGAGTCGCAAAGAAGTACTTGCCAAGGCCGAAGAAATGTACGATGAAATCGAAGCCGATCAGAAATTGCCGTTCTGGCAGTCCAGAAATTCAAAAATTGATGGCTGGAAAAAACACAATGACTTTTTCGAAGATCAGCACATAAAACACCTTCTGCTCTGCAAGGTAATGCCGGCAACACAGCGCGTTCAGCAAGTGATGAGCCGACTCACCGCACGACGAAACGGCGTCGTCCTTGCCTTGGCGATGCACCGTTATCATCGCGAGCACAAGAAGTGGCCCGCGACCGCAGCAGAACTAATTGGTCCTTACTTGAACGAAGTCCCGGTGGATATCCTGACCGGCCAACCGCTGCTGTTTAAGATCCAAGACGACCAGCCGGTGATTTACAGCGTTGGGCTGGATCGCGACGACGATGGCGGAGTCGACGCTCAAGCGAATGGCAAGTCGATCGATAGAGAGAGCGTCAATCCCGGCCCGCGGGACGACAACTTCGAGGGCGATTGGATTCTCTGGCCGCAAAATGTTGGAGGTTAGGCTATCTCAACAATCGACAACCAGTGATACCGGAATCTCAGATGCAAGAAAAACCACGAAGAGAGGAAGAACACGAAGACCACACGCAAAAAGCTCGTGTTCGTCGTGGTGCAAATTTGGCCATGAATCTCCGCAAAGCAGTTCACGTGTGTTCGTGCAGATTTGCAAGATTCGCGGTTTGTAAAACTTCCATGATTCAGTCGACCAACTGACTCCTCTTCGCATGGCTCCCGCGATTTGCAACAATCGCGGCATGTTCAATTTTCAAAAACGACTCGCCAAACTTCGTCGCCAACTGTCCGCCGGTGATCAACCGGCCAACCTGTTGGTTTCTAACCTCACCAACATTTTCTATCTGACGGGATTTACCGGCAGTGCCGGGAACCTGCTGGTCACGCCCGAGCGAACAACGCTCCTGACCGACGGGCGGTACGCAACGCAGGTCCAACAAGAATGCCCAGGCATCGAAGCTGAAATTCAACGACAGGGCGAAACCCTGATCGAACTGCTTGGCCGGTTTACAAAGAAGGCCAAAATCACCGAACTGGCTTATGAAGCCGATGCGGTCAGCAAAGCGACCTTCGATCAGTGGTCCTCAAAGATGCCGCAAGCGAATCTCGCTTCGACCTCGGGGATCATCGAATCGCTACGAATGGTCAAAGATAAACAGGAAATCGAGGCTATCCGAAAATCGATCCGAATCAACGAGCGGACCTTCAACGTCATTCGAGCTCAACTGAGCGGCGATCAAACCGAACAAGAAATCAGCTTCAATCTGGAACACCAGATGCGACAGTTCGGAGCCACCGGCTGCTCCTTCAAGCCGATTGTAGGCGTCGGCCCCAACGCGGCTTTGCCTCACGCGACGCCCGGGGCGACTCGAATTGACGAAAACCCGATTCTGCTGATCGACTGGGGAGCCATGGTTAATCACTACATTAGCGATTTGACCCGCACATTGTGGGTCGGCCCAAAAATTTCGGCTCGGTTTCGCAAAGTCTACGAAGCCGTCTTGGCTGCTGAGCAGGCCGCAATCGCCGCCATTCGCCCAGGAGCCATCACCAGCGACCTTGACGGAATCGCGCGAAAAGTGATCGAAGACGCGGGTTTTGGCAAACGCTTCAATCACAGTCTGGGCCACGGGATCGGCCTGAACGTCCACGAGGGCCCCGGTTTACGCTCAAATCAGAGTACGGAGCTAAAATCCGGGATGGTGGTGACGGTTGAGCCCGGAATTTACATCCCCAATTGGGGCGGCATCCGGATCGAGGACGATATTCTGGTCACACCCGACGGTTATGAGACCTTGAGCGAATTGCCGAAACAGCTCGATGAGTGTATCGTAACCGTCTGATTTTTGGCCGCTCGACGGGATTTCGTTTGAGTGCCCGAGTTTACTACCAGGAAATTTTAACGGCCTCCGGAGCAACTTTTCCAGATGAGCAAGGATAAGCAAGAGAACACTGTGTTTGACGTCGCAAAAATTCGCGAATTGATCGAACTGATGCAGGAGCATGAACTGCGCGAAGTCGATTTGCAGCAGGCCGAGCAACGCATTCGCCTAAAGCGAGGCCCCGGCGACGCGCCCGTGGTTAGCTACGCGGCGCCACCTGCTGCCGTTGCTGCTGCTCCGGCGGCTGCCGCTGCTGCTGCCCCAGCTCCTGCTGCCGAGGACAACGCGACCTACATCAAGAGCCCAACAATTGGAACGTTCTACAGTCGCCCGAAACCGGACGCCGACAACTTTGTGAAAGTCGGTGACACCGTCACGCCCGACACGATTGTCTGTCTGGTCGAAGCCATGAAAATGTTTAACGAAATTCCTGCCGGCGTCTCAGGCAAGATCGTCGAATGCTTGGTCAACAACGAAGACCCGGTCGACAACAACAAGCCATTGTTCAAAGTTGTGCCGAACTAAAGCCGTTCGTAGCGATCTATGTAACCATCGCTCTCCGAGTGACAAAACTCAACACGACTGACACCTTCAAACCTCAACGTACATCAAGACTCAACTTGTGCGTGAGGAAAAGGATCAACGACAGGAGATGCCGGTGGATCACACGGAGTGTGA
>CAZLYM010000010.1:2132-6356 GCA_964563475.1 uncultured Pirellulaceae bacterium | reverse complement strand
TGCGTGAGGAAAAGGATCAACGACAGGAGATGCCGGTGGATCACACGGAGTGTGATCGCTACTTACCGATGGATCACACGGAGTGTGACTACTACTTACCGGTGGATCACACGGCATGTGATTGTTACTTAAACTGAAAACTGAAAACTCCCCCATGTACAATCGAATTCTGATCGCCAACCGAGGCGAAATTGCTCTCCGCGTCATTCGAGCCTGCAAGCAGCTGGGTATCGAATCGGTCGCGATTTTCAGCGAAGCAGATCGAGGCAGCAAATATCTGGAACTTGCTGACGAAGCCTACTGCGTGGGCGACGCTCGTTCGTCCGACAGCTACTTGCGAATTGATCAAATCATTAGTGCCGCCGAAATCGCCAACGCCGAAGCGATCCACCCAGGCTACGGCTTCCTTGCTGAAAACTCGCATTTCAACGAAGTCTGCCGAGACAGCAACGTTGACTTTATCGGCCCCACGCCTCAGGCAATGGACATGCTGGGCGACAAAAACAAGGCTCGTGCATTGGCTCGCAAAGCCGATGTCCCCGTCGTTCCCGGTAGTGCGGGCCTGATCACCGAAGAAAAAGAAGGCCTGAAAGTCGCCAATGAAATCGGCTACCCCGTGCTCGTCAAAGCGACCGCCGGTGGTGGTGGAAAAGGAATGCGTGTCGCCACCGACGACGACGCTCTGAAAGTGGCTCTCGATCAGGCGGCCACCGAAGCGAAAGCTGCCTTCGGTAACGGTGCGGTCTACCTAGAGAAATTTGTCGAACTTCCGCGCCACGTCGAAGTCCAAGTCTTGGCCGACAAGCACGGCAACGTGGTCCACTTATGGGAGCGAGACTGTTCCACTCAGCGTCGCCACCAGAAGCTGATCGAGGAAAGCCCGGCTCCAACGCTACCGCCCAAGGTTCGCGAAGAAATCTGCGCGGCAGCCGTGCGAATGATCAAGCACGCCGACTACGATAACGCGGCGACGGTCGAGTTCATTGTCGACAAGGACAATAATTTCTACTTCATTGAAGTCAACGCTCGGATTCAGGTCGAGCACCCGGTTTCCGAGATGGTGACCGGCATCGACTTGATCCAGCAGCAGATCTTGATTGCGTCGGGCGAGAAACTTCCGTTCACTCAGGATGACATTCCGTGCAACGGAGCGTCCATCGAATGTCGGATCAATGCAGAAGATCCCGACCGTAATTTTGCCCCGTGTCCCGGCACGGTCGAGCAAATCCTTCCTCCGGGTGGGCTGGGAGTCCGTTTCGATTCACACGTTCACGCGGGCTACTCGGTGCCGCCGTACTACGATTCGATGATTGGAAAACTGATCGTCCATCAGCCGACTCGCGAACAAGCCATCACTTGCATGCTGAACGCATTGGCCGAACTTCGCGTTGAGGGAATCAAGACTACGATCGACTTCCAGCGAAAAGTTCTGGAACACCCGGACTTCGTCAACGGAAAAGTCGACACCAAGTGGGTCGAACGAAACATGTAGTGGGTTGAGAGTTTCTCCTACCAACTAGTCGCCGTGGGGATCGGGACAGGCCCGGCACGACCGCTGCGCACGCGGTTGGATCGAAACTCAAACCTTGGTCACTTGATTGCCTGAAGGTACTGCCGACGGTGAATGGGATCCAACACGGGTGTCGTCCTTTCCATCAGTTCCGACATGAACCTCTTCCAATTGTCACCTGACAAAAAGCCATTCTTCAAAGTGTCGGGGGATCGACGCGGGCGAAGGTCTTTCGTGATCCAGAATTTTCCCGCGTCGGTCTCCAACAATGCGTTATCAAGCGTGTTGATCGGTGCTGAAGCTACCGCGTCCTTGTCCAGTAAACCAACGATCAACAATTGGGCGTTAAGGGCCAGTAAGTCGGAAATACGTTTTTGCTTTCGAACTCCAGCGATCTTGTTGACCAAATCCTTGGTTTCCCAATCCCGACCGTCTTGCCACGCACAGAGCCCGATCGAGGGTGTCCCAGACTTAGTGTCACCGTTAATAATCAACGCGTCGTCAAAAACCTGCAGAAAGGTATGCGCAATGATTTCGAATTGCTGCTGGTTCAGTTGATGAGCCGGCAACCATTGACAAAACAGACCATCGGAACGGAGCGCGTTTTTGACGTTCTGAAAATGCTCGACGGAGAACAACCGCGACTCTCCCGCTCCATGCGGCCGAAAAAGATCCGCCACGATCAAATCGTACTCGCCGTCGGCACAGGCCATGAACGTCCGCGCGTCCTCGAGCAGCACTTGGTTGCTACCGCGTTGAAAGAACGATCCGTGTTGATCTTCAAAATGCTCGCGTGCAACCTCAACCACCTTTTTCGACAACTCAACCGAAGTGACTTGAGGTGGTTCATCAAGCAACTCCAACGCGGTCGCTGAAATACCTGTAGCAAACCCTAGACAACAGACGTCTTTCGATTTCGGGTGCAGCAACCACGGAATCAGCAACTGCCTCTGTTCCGCTGGGGTCGCCAATCTTCCGGAACTACCAAGAATATACTGATTGTTCATCAGCAAACTTCGAACTCCCTTATCTTGCTTGACCACCATCAATACACCCTCGCGGCCGAAAGTGGTATTTTCGATGGCGTTACTCTTCTTGGCGTGCGGGCTCAAGTATCGCAGATCCTGATACGACTCATGGCTGAGCAAGCCGACAAGCAAGACCGCGACCACAATTCCGATGGCCTCGATGTTCTTGCGGTGATGCAGACAAACGGCGATCGCGGCGATCACAGTGACACCAGCCAGCACCACAAAGCCGCCATAGATTCCAACTTGAAAAACAAGCAACTGGTTAGCAAATTCGGCCCCCAATAAACCACCCGCGCCATTGATTGCCAACAACAATCCGACCGAGCGACCTTCAGGATCGTGGCTGGAATGGATCGACATGATCGAAGGAAACACGAGCCCAAAGAAGAACATTGCTGCGCCTGAAGACCACGCAATGATCGTTAGTAGCAACCACCAGTAGTGACCGATCGAGCCAATCGTTTGGTCCTCCAAAGCAACTAAGTAGCGAACCGAAACCAGTTCGTTTGTCACGTCATAGAGAATCACTGGACACAAAAAACAGAACAGCGCAGCCCCGGCCATGCCGACAATCAATTGCGTCTGATGCGAAACCTCAAACCGGTTCAGCAAAGCAACGAACACGGATCCCAATGCCAGAAAAAGAATGACGTTCGCCAACAACGCACTGGTTGTTTGAATTGAAGAAGGCGCGATCAGAGCCAACAAACGCAGAATCAGCACCTCGCTGGCAAGCACGATTAACCCGGATACAAAAGCTAGGATCAAAACATACACGAAGCTGCGTCTCGAATCGGAGTCCATCCTAGCAGCCTTGGACATCGCTTCCGTGACAGGGATTTTGTCAGTCTGCTCGGATGGCACGGCAGAACTGACACGCCCGGACAGTGCGAACGCGATCAGACCGACTACCACGTTCCCCGTGGCGACACAAAACATCGCGCCTTGCACGCCGGCCGACTCAAGAAGAAAAGTTGAAACCAGCCAAAGACCGAAAACGCCACCCAGCATATTCAACGAGTAAACCCAGATCCCGCCACGACTGACTGTTCCTCCCAGATCCGCAATCACTCGAATGAACATCGGCATGGTCGTTCCCATTGCGATTGCAGGTGGCAAGACAACCGCTGCGGCGATGAGGCCCTTGAGCAACTGGCCCTGCCACGAAACCAGTAGCTCGGTTCCCAACGTTGACACTAGGCTATCAGCCCAGAATGGCAAAAAGATGGCCGGCAGTGAAAGGATCGCAATCGCAATCTCGGCAACGCCCAGTCGGACAGCCGAGTTCCCGCCATCGCGAGCCAACCGGGTGGCCAACCAACCGCCCAAAGCCAGCCCAAGAAAGAACAGCCCCAGCACTCTGCCAGTCACGGACTCGGTTGCGCCGAGCAGATCAATCAACCGCCGGGTCCACAGCAGTTCATGCGACAGCGCAACAGAGCCGCTTAAGAATGCTAGAGCGATGAAAACTGTGCGCATGGTGCATCCGAAATCTGAAACAAAAATCAACGCTGCTAGGATCGACGGGACTAATCGTTCATGTTCACTATAACTGCTAACGTGGGCTTGGCTCTATGGCGCGAGCCCCAATCAGCCGTAACCAAGTCGAGTTAAACTTACTGCGTTAACTTCCCTACGATTCTTCCCTACGATTGGACGACAACTTCACAACGGTTTGACCAA
>CAZLYM010000010.1:0-2032 GCA_964563475.1 uncultured Pirellulaceae bacterium | reverse complement strand
CTTCCCTACGATTCTTCCCTACGATTGGACGACAACTTCACAACGGTTTGACCAAAGAATTCTCGCCTTCACGCAACAGAAAATAAGCGCGAACTCACAAGCCCCGATCTCACACCACTACAAACCTACAACGGTGGCGGATTGCGCTCTGGAGGTTGGTTGTCACGATCAGGCAATTCATTCAACAACGGTATTCAGTACGCTCTTTTTTTAATAAAATTGCGAATCGAAGTTGGACGGCAACTCCAAAACCGGCGACCATTTGCCGTAGAGCTCTCGGGCTTTTTCAAACAATCAATAGGAACAGTTGTTTGGCGCTTGCCAATCGTACAAACGCGTTTCGAAATGCCCTCCGACCCGTTTCCCTCAACCACCTGACGACAAGAGGTTCTACATCGTGGCCAACACTCTATCCCCTCCAGTTCGACCTGATCACCATTTCAAACGCGTTGCGATTCTGTTTGCCGGTGGCCCGGCACCCGCCGCCAACGCGGTGATCTCCGCAGCAGCGGCTTCGTTCTTGCGAGCCGGAGTGGAAGTGATTGGAATCAAGCACGGCTATTCCTCGTTGGCAGATTTTGATCCGGCTCAACCGCTCGAAGAAGACAAGGCGTGGTTCAAACTGACGCCCGACGTTCTCAAACGGACTCGGAACCAGCCCGGTATCATTATCGGTACCGCTCGAACCAACCCCGGCAAGATGATCACCTGTCCGGCGGACCTGAATGACTCGGACAAAACGGCTCCCATGAAACGGACTGTCGAGGGCCTCAAATCGATCGGCATCGATGCCTTGATCTCGATCGGAGGTGACGACACTTTAAAAACCGCCAATAAATTCAAGCTGTATCAAGAAGCCAACAACTCCGATAGCCTCATTCCGGTGGTCCACCTGCCAAAAACGATCGACAACGATTACCACGGCATCGATTTTACGTTTGGTTTTTTCACTGCCGTCGATTTTCTGGCCACTGAAATTCGCAACCTGATCTACGATGCCGAAGCGACGGGATCTTACTTCTTAGCCGAAACCATGGGCCGCAGTGCCGGTTGGCTTTCCTACGGAGCCGCGATCGCGGGCGAGGCCAGCTTGGTGATCAGCGTGGAAGACGTGATCGCCGGCTATCTGGTCGACGAAGAGTTCACGACCGAATCAGGTGAAACCAAGACTCGCCAGTGCATGGACATGAATCGAGTGACTGAGCGAATCGTGAAAACGATGCTGGCTCGCGAAGACGAAGGCAAGAACTATGGCGTGATCGTGATCGCCGAAGGCTTAGCCGAGTACCTGCCGTTTAGTTACGTGATGGGAGTCAAGCGAGACGACCACGGTCACATTAATATTTCAGAGGTAAACTTGTACCGCGTGATGTCGAGCGCGGTCCAAGAGAAGTACACTGAAAAAACTGGCAGCAAACGTGCCGTCAAGGGACTCCAGCTTGGTTACGAAGCTCGTTGCGCCAAACCACACGCGTTCGATGCGATGCTGGGGAGCCAGTTGGGCGTCGGTGCCTTCCGTGCCCTAGCCGAACAGAAACTCAACGGTGTCATGGTCAGCGTCAGCGGTCAGCTAGATCTTCGCTACGAGCCATTCGAAAATCTGGTCGATCCGGAAACCTTAGTCACGGTGGTTCGTTACATCGACCCCGACAGTGACTTCCATCGTTTGGCCCGTTTCCTCGAAACGCACGTCAACGATTAGATCGTTGGCGGATTGAGCAGCTGGTTAAATTGCTTCCGTTCTGCTCGTGGCTCATGAGACATGTAAAACAAAGGCCGGAATCGAAATGGTTCTGGCCTTTGTTTTGTTTGTTCCGAAATTGAGATAATTCCGGCGAGATTCGATTTGCTGCGCAGCCTAATTCCTGAAGGTTTCCGAACCACTTCACCTCAAAAAAATATCAACTTACAACCAATAATCAAGCGCAGCGAACACCATCGGAAAGCAGCAACAATCATCGCATCTCGAAGGGATGCCAGACAAACCGGCGCTGGCATCCTTTCAGGATGCGTTACAGTGATCTGCACACCG
>CAZLYM010000009.1:10117-35202 GCA_964563475.1 uncultured Pirellulaceae bacterium | reverse complement strand
CGTTCACCAACCTCACACTCAACAACCAAGGAACCATCATCGCTGAAGGGGGAACGCTCTCTCTTACGAGAACTGCTCTCGATAACACCGATGGCCTGATCAACATTGCTTCAAACGGTATCCTCAACGGGTCGCAGTCAACCATTTCAGGCGGCATTCTCGATGGCGATATTGGCAGTCAGATTCAAGACACCACTTTAACCAACACGCTGACCAGTGGTGTTCTCGTAATCGGTGGATCAAGCTCCACCAGTTCGGTCAATTTCGAAGGCACGATCACCAACAATGGTGAGATCGGATTCCAGGCTGATACAGTGGACAACACTGGTGGTAACTCCCCTGATCAGGCGATCGTCATCAACTCGGCTGTCAGCTTGGAAGGTGGCGGCACCATTCGCTTTACCGATTCCGAATCAGGAATTCGGACTGACAACAATGCTGGAGTCCTGACCAATGTCGACAACACCATTCGAGGGGCCGGTTCCATCGGAAACACGTTCACCAACCTCACACTCAACAACCAAGGAACCATCGTTGCTGAAGGGGGAACGCTCTCTCTTACGAGAACTGCTCTCGATAACACCGATGGATTGGTCAACGTCTTGCTTGATGGCACGGACTTTTCCAACAGTGGCAGTCTTGATTTTAGCGGCTCAGTCGACCTCAATGGAACGCTGGGGCTGGTCGTGGGAGCGTTGCTGGATGCCGAAGCAGGAGACACCTTCCGAGTCCTTGAAGCAACCTCTCTCGGTGGGAGTCAATTCGATTCGATTAACTTCGAGGCCGCTGGAGCATTCGATTTCGATGTCATCTATGGTGCCGATTTTGTAGACGTCGAAGTGCTGAGCGTCGATCCGGGACCGTTCAACATCTTTGGCGATTTCGACTTAGACGGTGACGTGGATGCCGACGATATCGATTTCTATAGCGGGAATGTCGATTTCGAGTTTGCTCAGGGTGAGTTCGCCCAACTGAACCAGAACAGTGATGGTTTGATCACGCTGGCTGATCACAACACCCATATCTTCACTCTTGCTGAAACCTCTAACGGACAAATAGGAACGTTTCTTGGTGATTTCAACCTAGATGGGCGAGTTGATGTGCTTGAGGATGCGTTCACGTTAGTTGGAAATTTAGGGTCTGAAAATGCCGGCTTTGCCGACGGAGATGTCAACGCAGATGGTCGTGTTGATGTCCTAGTCGATGCATTCGCTTTGGTTACCAACCTTGGCAATTCAAACCTAGATAACTTGAATTTTGGCAATTCAAGTTTCAACATTTCGAGTACTAGTTCTTCGTTCGTTTCCACGTCCGCCATCCCAGAACCCGGAATATTGCCCTTGCTGATCTTTGCAGCCGTAGGGACTGCGTCCCAAAGACGCAAAACGGCGTGATGTCGCTCTTGGAAACGTTGCACCCAAACGTCGGCGGATGTGACTGACACGAGCTAACATCCAGTTGCATGTATCACGTCACCTTACGATTGCCGGTGTCTAACACGACTCGCCAGTAAGTGGACAACGAGGGCGGCATATCAGATCCACTTGCTTGCGTATCAATCTTGTATCGCACTGGTTTGCACTACCCTCCTTAGCATTCCGTAAGCACTGTCAGCGCATAAAAAACGCCAGCCTTGACGTCCTCAGACAAGCGACCAGAACCTTATCTGTTTACGTTTCGGACTGGCGTTTTGCTTCGTCAGAAAACTGGGTCTTTGAGAGCTGATTAAGCTCGTCTCAAGGTCAAACCGTTGATCAGAATCACGGCTCCAAGGAACAGGACTGGCCAGCAAAGCCATCGAGGTGGCCGGATTTCTCGGGCTGCTGGCGAGTAAGTAGAAACGGGGGTTGGGGCTTGGTACGACGCCTGATAGTACGGCGAATTGTAGGCCGTATTCGCTTGCTGAAAGTTATCAGCAGGACCACGAAACGTGTCGGAAATGTCTCCGTTGGCAGACATCAAGTTGGCCGTTCGAGGCGTCATCACATATCGCTCGACCACATTCAACTGGATGCCTAGGAAGACTAGGAAAAACCCCAATGCCATGGTGGTGGTACGGTGCATACGCGCTTTTTAGGACCGAAGAAAAAAGAATGATCAATGGTTGGCTTTTACGCTCATGAGGCATCATCGATCCATTGTTCTCACAAATTGAGCCAATACTCGTTAATCGTCATAACCTGATTTCGCGTTGCAATGCGTTCCTAGGAAACGTTCTTGAATTTCTTCCGGATTTTGATCGTCCGAAGCCCCAAGTTGTCGAGCCCAATCCGAAATCCAGTTCGAAGTAGTTTCCGAACATTCCCTAAGACGTTCGGCCGGGAAAAAGCAATCGGGTAGCGTTTTCCAGAGGTTTCCCGTTATGTTATGAGTCTGCCAGCCACGCATTCCGGGTTGCTGGCAGTCGACCAGAAACTGGAACCTAGCCCCTAAACCACCTCAACTAACACCACGTCGATCGCCCTTCATGAGCTCAACCGCCGATCCCGAAATCACGACTTCCGACGAAATTGCGGAAACCAGCAATCTGTGGAAGCCTGGATTTCAGGGCCTGCTGTGGACCAACTGGCTGACCGCGATCAATGACAACATTTTTCGTTGGTTTGTAATCGGAGTCGGCAAGACGTTTGTCGCCCCCCAGTATTACGGCCAGATTCTGATGTTCGGCACGGTTTGCTTTGTGCTGCCATACATTCTGTTCGCGTCTCCGGCGGGTTGGCTGGCCGATCGATTTTCAAAGCGGCAGGTGATTATCTCCTGCAAGGTCGCCGAGATCATCATCATGGCGTTGGGCGTTGTCGCGTTGTTGTGCCAAAGCCTGTTCCTGCTGATGTCTGCCGTGTTCCTGATGGGAGCCCAAAGCGCTCTTTTCGCGCCTTCGAAGGTTGGAACAATTCCTGAGCTGCTGGGTGAGAATGAAATCAGCAAAGGAAATGGAATCTTCAATCTGGCCACGCTTTCGGCGGTGGTCATCGGGATGGGAGTCGGTGGCAAACTGGCAGATCTCGCTGGGGAGTTCGGGCAGGAGAACGTCTGGCTGACCGCATTGGTTCTGATCGGTATCGCGACGCTGGGCACTGCCGTCAGCCTGTTGATCCAACGGCTACCTGCTGCTCGTCCGTCAGCTAAATTCCCGGTCAACTTCGCCGGAGAAAATGTGGCCGACATTGTCAGCCTGTTTAAAAGCGGGCCGCTGTTTCGCGTCGCAATGGGTGTCATCTTCTTCTGGGCGATCGCCTCGTTCGCTCAGTTGAACATTGACGTGTTCGCCGATCAGAGTGGCGGCATCACGGAGTCCGAACGAACGCCGTTGCTGGTCTCTTTGCTGCTGGGCGTCGGAGTCGGTAGCGTGCTGGCGGGGCTCGCTTCGGGAGACGGGATCGAACTGGGACTAGTGCCCTGGGGAGCCATTGGGATAGCGATCTTTAGTGTCCTGTTGTTTTTCGCGCCTGCCGATTTCTTGAACGGGCAATCAACATGGAATATTGTGCTCGCCTGTGCTCTGCTGGCGGGGCTTGGCATCAGTGCTGGATTTTTTGACGTGCCGCTTAGTAGTTACTTGCAACATCGCAGCCCGGTCGCGACCCGAGGAGCCATTCTGTCGGCAGCGAATTGCCTGATGTTTTCTGGTATCGCGATGATGGCGTTTTTGATCATGATCACTGGCTGGCCAACTTATCAGGGTTCGCTTGCCAACCTACCTCAAAGCATGCAAGCGAACGAGCTAGACGACACTCAAAAATTGCAAGTTGAATCGTTAACGCAACGACTAGTCACTGCTTGGGATTCCGTGGGTGACACCCAAACGGAACTTGAATCTGCCCCGGCCCTGTCGGACTATCTATCTGACATGGATTCCGATTCGATGACTCGCACTGCGGCAATTAACTCGCTGGTAACGGCCGACGTCAAGCAACGGACCCATCGAAAACAAGCCGTTTCGTTAAAAACGTACGAGGCCCAATTTCCCGAGGCCTCAGATCGCAGACACGTCAAAAAAGTTATTCTTCAATCCGGAAAACTACCGCTGCTGACCGCTCGGCAGAATTTTCTGCTGATGGCGATCATGACTTTGCCAATCATTGGCTATTCAATGTATCGCCTCGGGCAGCCCATGGTGCGACTGGCCGTCGGCTGCCTGATGTCAGTGCTGTATCGCAACAAAGTGTACGGGGCGGAAAATCTGCCGAAAGATTCCGGTGCGATCCTTGTTGCGAATCACAGTAGTTGGCTCGACGGAGCCATCATGCTGGTCTTGGTACCTGGCATTCCTCGAACCGTCGCGTGGGCTGGAAATTTTGCAGGAAAATTAACGGGAGCTTGGGCTCGATTCTGCGGCTTGATTTTGATGACCGGCGGTCCAAAATCCATTCGCGAGGGACTCAAGTCAGCACGTACGGCCGTCAAAGACGGTCAGCACTTGGGATTGTTCCCCGAAGGCGGCATCTCTCGATCGCGTCAGGTCCGAACCTTTAAGCCTGGCGTCACCAAGATGAACGACCCGAAAGATCCAGTGCCTGTGATCCCCATGTACTTTGATGAATTATGGGGAAGCATTTTCAGTTATCAGGGCGGTCGAAGCATGACGAAACTGCCCAACTCGTTTCGACGTGGCCTGTCGGTTCATATCGGCAAGCCGGTCAAAGACCCAATGAACGTTTTCGAAATCCAACAATCAGTTACTCGACTGGGAGCCCAAGCTGTGTCAAAACGTGCAGGAAAATTTATTTCACCCGCCGCACGCTTCATCACCGCGTGCAAGCGACGAAAGTTTAAAACTAAGATCGCCGATTCGACTCAGCAACAGGAAACTGGCGGATCGTTGTTGACGCGAGCTTTGGTGCTGCGGCGTTTGCTTCGCAAGCATGTTCTCGACGCGGGTGAAGAACGCGTGGGTGTGCTGATCCCACCATCGGTCGGCGGCGCGATCGTTAACCTGACGTTGGCTGTCGACAAACGAGTGGTCGTGAATCTGAACTACACGCTATCAGGCGAGCTGATCAATTACTGCATCAAGAATGCCGGCCTGAAGCGAGTGCTGACCACTCGCAAGGTGATGGACAAACTGGGTGTTGAGCTTGAATGCGAAGTCGTCTATTTGGAAGACCTTAAAGACAAAGTAACCACCGCCGACAAAGCAGTCAGCGCGTTCCAAGCTTACGCAATGCCCGGCGCAATGCTGCGTTCATCGCTGGGCTTGAACGCCTTGCAACCCGACGACGTGATGACGGTCGTCTACACCTCGGGGTCGACCGGCGTTCCCAAAGGCGTCATGTTGACTCAACAGAATATCGGCACCAACGTCGACGGCATCGATGGCGTGGCGCAGCTGACCCCCAACGATTGCCTTGTGGGGGTACTGCCATTTTTTCATTCGATGGGTTACACCGTCACCCTGTGGACACCGATGGCTTGCAACATGAGTGTCGCGTACCACTTCAATCCGCTGGATTCCAAAGTCGTTGGCAAGCTGGTCGAGAGAAACAAAGGCACCGTTTTGGTGGCGACTCCCACGTTCCTGCGTTCTTACTTTAAAAGATGTACGCCTGAGCAGTTCAAATCGTTAGACATCGTGGTCGCCGGCGCCGAACGATTGCCGCCCGAACTCTGCCAGCAGTTCGAGGACAAGTTCGGCGTTCGTCCGGTCGAAGGTTACGGGGCAACAGAACTTTCACCCATTACCGCGGTGAATGTGCCAGCCTCACGCCAAGCATCAAGTAAGTTCCAAATTGATGCCAAAGAGGGGACCGTGGGTCGCACGATCTGTAACGTCGCGGCAAAAATTACCGACTTAGATTCGGGCGAGGAACTGGGCCCCGGCAAATCGGGCATGCTCTGGATCACGGGGCCGAATGTAATGAAAGGCTATCTAGACCTTCCCGACGCAACTGCGGAAGTCATCAAGGACGGTTGGTACAAGACTGGCGACGTCGCCATGCTGGACGACGACGGATTCGTTCAGATCACCGGGCGGATCAGCCGTTTCAGCAAGATTGGTGGTGAAATGGTTCCGCACGTAAAAATCGAGGAAGTGCTCTCCAAGTGTCTGGATGAAACGCCGGACGACGACACGGACAACGACAAGCCGTTAGCCGCCGTCACCGCAGTTCCGGATAAAAAGAAGGGCGAGCGTTTGATTGTGCTGTACGCTTGCCCCAAAAAGTCCGTCGACGAGATGCGGCAGTCGTTGACCGATGCCGGGCTTCCCAACCTATTCATCCCATCAGCCGACAGTTTCTTTCGCGTCGATAACTTGCCGGTTCTGGGGACAGGCAAAATCGATCTGAAAGGGATCAAAGACCAAGCAATGAAACTGACCGAGGCGAGTTGATTTCGTTTTTGCCAATCGTTCGCAAGCTGGCCGACCATACGGTTTGGAAAACCGAGCGGCATTGTCGCTCAACTGGCAGAAGAACTACAAAAAAAGCCTGCCAATGAGAGGGCTCCGCACAAAAGTACCCCGCTTATGGCTGCTCCATATTTCAGGCCTGACCAGATTCACGGCTCCTCCTCGCGGAGCCCACTCACAGGCAGGCATCGCTAAGTCGCTCAATTTGAGCCACAGGTTTTAAGCTTTTTCAACCCATTCGTCAAACGCTATTGCTGGATTGCTGATTGGCCCAGCTACGGGAAAAACCTACCCAACGAACATGTGGCCGTGGTTGGGGTTGTTCACGATATGATACGCCGTTCGCTCGGCTAGTGCTCCGATCGTCATGTACGGATTGACGCCCAACGCCGTCGGAATCACCGAAGCGTCAGCCACGTACAAACCATGGTGAACGGCCGGCTCGCCCGTATAGCAAGCGTCATAACCTCCTCCACGCGCACCATCGTAAACTTGGCCCAAGTGATTGACCGGCCCGTAATCGGGGCTGTCCGACATTCCACACCCACCGAGCGGATGCACCGTCACTAGGTTATTGCCGAATGCCTTGAGTCGTTTGTACCGACCACCATGAGCCGCCGCCAGTCGCTCAAATTCCTCGAACACCATCTTGCGATAAGCACTTTCCTTGAGACCTTCCCATTTGATCTGCCAGCGACCGTCGCGTTTGATTAAGCGGCCGTTGCCTCCATCATGCCCCATTCCCAGCATCACCATCGAGTTATTCAAATCGACGTCTCGCAGCAAGGCAGAAAACAAATTCCCAACCCCACGCGGGAGAGCGGCATCTTGAATCAGCAACCGCTTCTGAAGCTCAACGTTACGATAAAAATTCAAGGACGTTTGAACCGTTGGTCCGACAGGAGGCTTCGTGGTCGGGTAAGTCGAAAAGCCACCGATGTTCGTGCCGGATTCCATCCCCGTGACAAAACCGATCGTGTCCCCGTTACCTGACCAGTGGTGGCCCAACTTGGGAGAAAATTGGAAGCTCTCTGTTTGAGAATCCAATAAGATTGACGCACTGCCGGGACTTCCAGCTCCCACCACGACGATGCGAGAATTGACGGAAACGGGATGCCGAGTGATTTTGTTTTCGGTATCGTCGATGTAGGTCATGTGGACACGGTAGTAGCCTTCCAATTTCTCGATCGAGTTCACTTCCACCTGCGTGAACATTTCGGTTCCGTTGTGACGAGCCATCGGCAGATAGTTCATCGCCAATGTGTTCTTGGCTCCCACGTTGCATCCGTTGATACAGTCGCCGCAAAGAGTACATGGCCGTTGGATCATGCCCTGAGGATTTCGCAACTGAGCATCCAAATGGCGATAGTCGTACATCACCGAAACGTTTGAACGATCGAAAAATTCCGGGCTACGACTTAGACGTTCAGCCGCCAGCCTGCGGGCACGCACCTTAGGCACCTGATCAAACGGCGTCCGTGAAAGACTCATCGCTTTGGCCACCCGATCGTAGTACGGCCCCAGCACTTCCACGTTTCTCAGCGCGACCGGCCAACGTTCTTGCTGAAACACTTCCTTGTGCGGACGCAAGGCAATGCTGGCGTTGATCAATGAACCACCGCCCAATCCACTTCCTCCCATGATGTTGACTTCATCGTTCATCATCAGATTGAACAAGCCCAGCGGTTGATTCACTTGGCCTTTAGTAGGCCCCATCAACGCGGCACGAGCTTCTCGATTGAGCCCAGCAAATGTGTCCGGAAAGGTTCCCGGCACCCATTCTTTGCCTCGCTCGAGGATGGCAATTCGATAGTTCGGGTTTAGTCGCTGCGACAAACGAGCCGCGGTCACGGCAGCTCCATATCCGGATCCAATCACAAGAACGCCAAACTGCACGCAGTCCTCTTTCTTGGCGGTGTTGAACAGTTCACGGATCGGGCTGGCCAGACGCCCGCCGTACTGAGACAACGACGCCCGGTAGTCCATCGCAGCACGAGTCTTGAGCGGGTTCCCGCTCGTTTTCAAGCGTTCCCCAAGTTGCACCAAGGGTCTGGTCCCATTTGCGTTTGAATGGTGGCCGGCCCCATGAGCGACTCCGGCTGACACGGCAGCGGTCACCGTGGCCGCCGCCGCGGATTTGAGCATCGCTCGACGGTCCATGGATTTTCGCGAGATCTTCTTACTATTTATAGACTTCATCGATCACATCTTCCGTTATGACACGCGTGGACTTGAGGCACACCAACCGATTCATCCGCGCGGAAAAGGGCAGGGGTCGTAGGAGTTCCTATCGAACATCGGGTTGCACCGGTTGTAATCAAAACAACGCATGCACCTGTTTCACGGACAAAGCCGTTCCACGTCTGCCGTCCAGCGAGACTTGAAGCTGTGTGCCGATCGTTCAGATCAGGTAAAATTTGCGGGCTCGGTAACAAATCGCGGTCAACTCGGTAACAAATCGCGCTCTAATGGAATCGAATTTCGCGTACACTGGCGGCTATGGCCAGCCAACCAACGCCCAAACAATCATTCACCCGTCGATGTTCCAACGCTGCTATCGCGCTCGCTGCTGGAGCCAGCGGAATGCTGGTACAATTGATCTGGGCTCGGATTTTGATCCAGTGGTTCGGAACGTCCTCACTGACCATCGCAACCGCGTTGGCGGCTTCGCTGGCAGGATTGGCGATCGGAGCATTTATTTTCCGAGAATCTTCGACTGCCGTGGCTCGATGGCTGGGACGACCTGCGCGACGCCCGGGCTGGCTGTTGTTGCTGGCAGGGCTTGGTGTGTTGGAAGGGTTGATTCTATTCCAGTTTGATAACTCAGTCCTTCCGCTTCTCCTTTCCGTGTTTCCAGCCAATGCCGCGCTGGTGATCACAGCGACCGTCGTCTTGCTGCCTCTCAATATTGCACTCGGTGGTGTACTTCCGACATTGATTTGGTCGGCTGAAACCGAATCAACGAAAACCAACGCAACAAAAACCGTCGGCACGCTATACGCAGCAGAAACCCTTGGAGGAGCAGCGGGCGCATTACTGGCTGGGTTTTGGCTGATCCAAAGCGTTGGGCTTACTGGAACATTACTGGCGACGTCGCTGATTGCGATCGCCGTCGGAGCCATAGCTGTTTTTCGTTTCAAGTCGGACCAACCTGACCAAGCGGCACTCATGGCCGACAGAGGTGCCACAGAAAATATGGCATCCGAAGCACCAGTTGCCAGTTTAGGGTTCGTAACCTTGATCGCGATCTTTCTAGCAGGAGTCGCCTCGCTGAGCATGGAAATCATCTGGCAGCGCGCGTTGATCTTGATGGTTGGAACCGATACTCACAGCTACATGATCGTTGCTGTGAGTTATTTGATCGGCGTCGCGGCAGGATCTTATCTTTGCGGCCAGTTCTTGCCACAGCGCCGCCACAATCTTTTTAGCTACCTGCAATTAGGAGTCGCTTTCACGTCCTTGATCGCGATGGCTCTGTTTTGCGGACTTGTTTCGGTCGCCGGACAAAAATGGTTAATGGGCGCCACGTCGGGCTTTGAAGTTGTTGGCAATCGATTTCTTGCGAGTTTCGGCTTACTCATTCTACCAAGCTGCTTGGCCGGAGCGAGTTTTCCGGCGGCGGTATCGATGCTGGTTCAGTCCGGGTTCGTAAACGCTGATGCAACGGGTCGAACATACGCCACAATCGCGGCAGGCAATATCGTCGGCGTGATCATCGTCGGGTTCTGGTTGATACCGATCGCCGGATTGCAGTCGTCATTGCTTGTTCTGGCGGGCATCGCTGTGGCTGCGGCAGGACTGGCCACAACGCATTGGAATCTTTCGTTTTTGTTCGCAGGCCTAGCCGTTTTTGGCGCAGGAGGCTACTTGGTCGCGACCCAACAGCCGATCGGACTGACAGATTTGTCATCCAATCAACATGTCCCATTCTATCGCGAGGGACCGGTCGCGACCGTCAGCGTGGTTGTTGAAGACGATGACGACAGCGTCGAAGTCGCGTCTAGGCGAATGGTCGTCGATGGGATCGTAATCGGAGAAAACAATGGTGGCGTCGATGAAAAACAGAAAATGTTAGCCCATCTGCCATTGCTGATTCATGCGATGTCAAACACTGCTTCACCTCCGAGATTGAACGCAATCTCGATTGGTCTAGGAACCGGAATCCTTGCGGGAGAACTGGCCGTCCAGCCCTCGGTCGAGCACATTACCTGCGTTGAACTTTCGCCGGCGGTCATCGATGCGTCAGACCTTTTCAAAGAAGACAATTTCGACCTAGCTTCACTGAGCAACGCCACGATCGTGCAGGGAGACGGAATTCACTTCCTGCGACGGTCAGACGAAACTTACGACTGCATCGTCAGCGATGGAAAATCTCGTCCGGGACACGCGGGCAATGTTGGATTTTTCTCATCGGAGTACTATCGCTTAGCGGCCGAGCGGCTTTCGACAACGGGAACCTTCGTGCAGTGGGTTTCGCTAGACGGTAGTCTACGAGAAGTTCAAACCATCATAAAAACTTTCTCGTCAGAATTTGAATACTCATACGCAGCCATCGCCCCCCCCGATTCAATTTATCTTGTCGGACGTAAAGCTCCGATTCAGTGGAACGAAACGGCCTGTGGCGCCTATCTGAGCAAAGCGAAATCGCTCGCCCCGTATGGTTGGCGAACGCCGGATGATATCCGCAGCATGGCATGGCTAGACACGCGTGAGATCGCGGCGTCACTGCTTGAGGAGGTGGCGACCAATTCCTTGAATCGACCGGTCCTAGAGCGTTTTGCGTTAGACATCCATCGCCCTGACGCTTACCAGCACAAAATCCACAACCTGACGTTTCTTGAATCCTGCTTGAGTGACAATCCGACTTCTACTTCGATGTTTGAGGGTGAGCCAAGCGAAAACGCCGTCGAGATCCGTGATGCCTGCTCGATTCTGGTTCAAGCCGCCAAGCATATCGCTAACCCGATCAATATCGATCTGGCGAGCGCCGCCGGACTCCATCAGCAAGCCTTGAGGACTTTCCCGCGTTTATCAAGAGGCATCCATCTTGCAGACCGATTGCTGGAGCAAGGCAAACAGTTGAGCGAATCAGGTGAACCAATATCAGCATCAGAATTGGCCAAGCTTCTGCAACTCACTGCGTCAATGGTTCCCTCCGATGCCGAACTACAATTGCGGATTGGAAATGCGTTGATCACTCAAAAGCAGTTTAGCCATGCGGCAGGCTGCTTCCACCGTGTCACTCGCCTTCAACCCGACAATGCTCAGGCTCACGTCTCGTTCGCGCGTTGCGTGATTGAACTCGGAAAACCTCGCGCCGCCATGCGACCACTCGCGGCGGCACTAAAACTGCAGCCCGACCATGAACAGGCTAGGCAACTGCTGGATCGGATTACCCAAGGCCGGGCACCGTTTCCTTGAAGCCAAGGTGCCGCAATTCAAAATGCGAACTCAAGTCCAACGTAACCGCCTCGCAAAACCAAGTCGCCATCGGTATCGACCGATTGCAGCTCAGTCGTGTCGGTAAAGTCAGCGGGAATGTTCTGTTCCGCATCTGCGATATCTGACACACCTAGAACTCGATAGCCGATTCGAAATCGCGATCGTTGCGACAGCTGATACGCAAGCCCCAAATCCAACTCACCCAGCAGACTGAGATCATGCTTGGTATCACGAAACTCAAATTCCGCGCCGGTGTTCTGGCCACTGGCAATCGTCGGTCGACTGAACGTCAGGTTTGCCTGCTGGTTTGTCGCAACGATGCTGCTTCGAGCACGATTACCAAACAGTCCAAGCTTGCCTCCAAACAAAAACGAAGTTCGGTCGCTCAGCTGCCATTCACCTCGGCCACCCGTCTGATAGCCGAACAACGAACTCTGCACGGTGGAGTTCAGTGCTGATCGAATCACCGTGTTGGTTGATGAAACAGCTGCGTACTCGAGTGATTCGTCAAACGCTAGGTAACGGAATCCTCTCAACCGCTCAAGCGTCAGTCCACGTCCCAAAGGCGCGAAGCTTTTACCGCGTCGCAAAATATTCAGTTCAACATTGTTTAAGCTGTAGTCTCGGGTCAACGCGTGAAAATCTGCCGTGTTGAACGTGTCCGACAACGCAACTCCATTGTCAGCAATCTGGCTTAGCCCGTTGATCGCAGTCGATGGGTTGCCTCCAAGAACGCTTGTGGCTGCTGCCGCATACAAGCCCCAATATCGAGCCTCAAAACCAAAACCTGATGCGCTTCGTCGGGCGATATTGATATCAATTCCACTGGTTCCATTTGGATCGGCGTTGCTACTGGAAAGTGTTTGCGTCAGGTCGGCAGGATTGAATGAGAAAAACCGATCACCATCAAAGTCACGATCGAAAATTGGCACCGTGATACCGAGCACCCAAGTGTTTGCAACGACAGGCTCCGGATCGACGTAATAGTTTTCGTCGAAGTAGTCGCTAACAAACGTGTCAGAGTTCGGGTCCAATTCCGATCCGGAGTCACTTTTGGCGCCAGCTTTCACCCCTTCGTCGACTCGTTCTGGAACCAAGCCCGGAGCAATGACGAAATCGTCCTCTTCCGGCAATAAGTTGGGAGGAAGCTCTTGACCTCCGCTCAAGTCAGGCGTTGAAATCACTGGATCATCGTAGTTGTCATAGTTGTCGATTCCGGCAATAAACGCCTCAATCGCCGGGGCGGTTTGAGCCTGAACGCTGCTTGAGCAAAGAACCACTACCACGATGGAGGCTATCGGAGCCAGACGGCGTAAATACACTTGAATCTTCATGATGAGTCCTTTTCACTACTGATCCGCGTCAACGTCAACAAAAACAAAACGCAAAATGGATCAGTCAGTTTGAGCGCCTGGGCCATCCGGCAGAGTTGCCATTTCAGGAACAAGCAGTTTATGCAGACCGTCTGGCAAAACTCAGACAGCCGTAACAACACCTGCGTGGAACATCGTCCGAGTAACCGGAATGATCAAAGCAAAACTTGCGTCCAGCACAGAAATGAACCGCAGGCTAGCGGGAACATCGGCATCCTAGGATTGTTCCTTACCCTGATCACATTCGACAAAACACAACCCACCGCGCAGGTAGTAGAGATCTACCCGACCCGTTAACCACGAACAACCGATACAGATTCACAAAGCAAGCTGATCGTCGTGGTTGTAGGCCATTCCGCCATTCGGGTTATAACGATTTCACGTGTCGTGAAGGTGTTTCCTTACGCATCTCAGCTCGACTGTCAACATAAACTGCGTACATCGATCGCCCGGGTCACGTTGAGTTCTCAGACTGAGAAATTTCACGCGATCAAATTGAAAATTCGAAAAGGCACAGGTTTGCCTCTAAATGGGTCGTATATTTCAACCTCGATTTCGCGCGCACCACTGGGCAAAAACCCAACTGGAAAATGTTGGTTGCAAATGTCAATCGAACCTTTTTCCGATCGCCGTTCGCGTGCGATTTTAATATTTCTTGCAACTCAAACTCAATTACCGATACGGCCTCTTGGAAATGTCAAACTCAAAAATTCTGGTTGTCGATGACAGCCGAACAATTAGAAACGCCGTCAAGAGAACTCTCGTCACTGCCGGTTACGACGTTATCTGTGCCAGCAATGGACACGAAGCGATCGATCTGCTGAACGACGAGTTTGACTTGATGATCCTTGACATCAACATGCCGGGTCTCGATGGGTTCGAAGTGTGTGAGCAGCTGAAATCTTCAGATGTCAACATGCAGAATTTGCCCATCATCTTTTTGACATCCGATGACTCGCACGCCTTGGAACTGCTGGGCCGGCAGTTCGGAGCCTACCTTCAGAAGCCGGTATCTTCAGAAGTACTTGTCAGTGCCGTCAAAGAGCAACTTGCGTCAGATTCTGTGGCCACAAACTCAAATTGAAACCTGTTTCCAAACTCACTTTAGTCCGTAAACGGGGCAACCCTTGAAGCCAAACTCCGACAACTCGATTCACAGTCGACCCGGTCATTCGACTGAGCCGTTCACTGTATCAACCGACGTTGCTCAGTGGCGGCAGGACGTGCGAGCATTCACCGTTGCCACTCGCCAGATGCTGGACTCGGTTCATCAAGAACTCTCTAGCGGCCTCGCCAGCGGACAAGCACAAGTCAACATTGTGCACCAGAACACAACAACCCTCATGCAGGCCGAGCAACGATCAACACTCCCGTCACAAGACACACTGACTTCCTCGGTCTCCCCTTCGCAGGACAACGCTACTCATGAGACCGACCAACTGCTCGCCAAACTGAAAGCCCAGCTGGCAGAGCAAATGAACCAATAACCCGCTTCAGATTAAAGATTTACCAAGACGGATTGAACCATGGAACAACTTGACTTTGACGGATCGGAAAGATACTGCGTCTTTCAGTGCCACAATCAGTGGTACGGAATTTCGGCGCTTGATGTGCAAGGTGTTTCTCCTCGCCCTGAAATCCGTAGCGTCCCCAACAGCGACCCAGTGCTGACTGGGGTCATCCACTTGCACAACAACTTTATGCCGGTGATCAGTTTGCGTGCATTGGCTCAAATCAACTACGAACATGACTCCGACTCACAGCAACAACTACTGACACTACCAGGCCCGCCCGGCCCATGGAGCATCTTGATTGACCAAGTGATCTCGCTTGCTCCGTTAGAAGTTTCGATCTCCAGCTTTTCGAATGCCAACGATCAGTGGTCGAAAGTTCTTTCAGGCTCGGCGTCCTACCGAAACCAAGTCGTTCAAATACTCGACGCCAAAGCACTCTATCAATACGCCGACAGCATGTTGAAGCGATTCTGGGACAACGGTGTCTCAGCCGAAGCCGAACTCTTAGTCAGCTAAATCACTCGATCGTACATTTTCGAAAACTCATTCTTTCACTGATCCTTGCGAAACAATCCAATGCGAACATATCAGTCCATTGCAACTTCTAATTTGATTTGCGCCATTGCAGGTGCTTTGATCGCCTATGGCGTGGTCAGTACCACATCTCCCGCGGGAACCGGTTGCCTGATCGGAGGCGCCGCGCTGTTAATTGGCTGCTTCGGCTGGTTGTTGGTCAAGTTCCAACCTGCCATTCAATGGTTGGCACAGATTGCAAAAAACCCCGAACAGGTGAACTCAATCCCAAGCGGCGGCGTTGCTGAGATCACTGCCATTGGCGAGCGTTTTCTACGGGTGGCCAGTGATCGGCAACGCGCCAACGCGGATGCGTCAAAAGAATTAGAGACCATTCGCAACTTCCTGTCTTCTGTCGATCGGCGGGGTACGGCTCCCGTCACCCACCAATCGGGCAGCACCCTCCATCAGCTGCAAAGCGTGTTTGGAAACTTGTCTCGATCACTGGAAGAGGACATCCAAAAATCGATCACCAACAGCAACGAGCTTTATCGCAACACCGACAAATTGGTAGGCGGAGTCGAACAGCAATCGCAAGCGATTACGACCACCACCTCACTGGTGAACAAAATTGCCATGCAGATCGAACAGGTTTACCAGAATGTAAAAACCGCGGTCTCATCGTCCAGCGTCGTCCGTGACCACTCGGACCAGAGTCTCAGCCGGTTCGGAACGCTGATTGACCAAATGAAAAAAGTGCGAAACGATTCCTCGGTCCGCGAACGAAAGCTGTCAGTCCTAGGCCAACACACGCGCGAAATTGGTTCGATTGTCGAAACCATTGGCACTATTTCTTCTCGAACAGACATGCTGGCCCTGAATGCTTCGATCGAGTCCGTTCGAGCGGGTGAGCACGGGCGAGGATTTGCGGTGGTCGCTGAAGAAGTTCGAACTCTAGCCGAACAGTCCGCTCAAGCGGTACTCGACATCACGGCGCGGATTGAATCCATTCAGCTGGAAACGCGTCAGACCGTCGCCGGCGCGTCAGACGAACATCAGCAACTGGATGACGTGCTTGCTCTGGCAACTGAAACACTAAATGAACTGAAAGAAATCAACGGCGAGGCTTCAAAAACTGCCGGCAGCGTCAACGATATCTCATTCGCAACCCAGAAGCAGTTGGTGCTCGCGCAGGAAGTCGTCGAGTCACTTGCATCGAACAATGAAGTTTCCAAAAACAACCGAGGCGTTGCCGAAGGCGTCCTCTGGACGGCGAAGAACATGGGCGAAGCTGGAAGCCGCCTCAACGATGCCGTCAGTGCCCTCAAACATCAAGCCAATACTGGCAACAAACTTTCGTTTCCGTCAACTCCAAACGTCACCGCTGGCTCTGAAGTCAACGCTTGATATTTGAATCCCATTGAACATTTGGCAACCACGGCACGAATCGGGCAAAGATGAGTAAAAAGAAAACCAACCAGAAACCTGTGACTTCGATCGAAGCCCAATCCCCTTCGACCATTATCGCAAACGCGTTGCGCGCGAAGAAACCAAGCGACACGGACTTTGAAGTCGTCACGGAGCAATTGCTCAAGTTCGCCAATTCGGCTCACGATGCATTGCAGCCACAGGTTGCTGATCTGGCTGAACGGATGAGTCAGTTGTCGGAACTTGCCACCGCCGATTCGCGAGACTCGGGCAGCGATCACACTTTTGCCGCCTCCGTACGGAACTTTCTGAATAAACACCTGACTGTCATTCTTGGCATTGAAGGTGACGATCAAGCGGTCGCTGACGTCATGTCCGAAGCCCGCGCCAACTGGCAAGAATACCTAGAAGCGTTCGAAACGTTCGACGATGGACACGCGAGCGATCAAGATAGTTGGGGTGACGAGTTTGCTGACCCATTTGATAATTCCGGTATCGAAGCATCATCCAACGAACTTGAAACAGAAGAAGATTATGGTTCTCAGATCGATCTGATGCTGTCCGCCATCAACGGAATTGAAAATCCTAGCGAAACTCCGGACGTTCAGCCCCCAGCGGCCGAAATGTTTACCGAAAACAACTCGCCCGCATCGAATTCTGCCGCCGCCTCTGACGACTCAGACGCAATCAATCTGCTTCAAGCCGACCATGAAATGCTCGAAGCCTACCTTGACGACGCCAGTGGATGCGTTGCCTCGATGGAAAAGTCGGTGTTGGCGTTGGAGTCCGAGCCAACCCAAGCGGAGCCCGTCCGCCAATTCTGCCGTGAACTCCATACGCTCAAGGGGGCCTCGGCGACCGTTGGGTTATCTGGACTAGCTACATTCCTGCACAACCTAGAAACGAAACTAGAATCGTTGTTTGATGGCGATCAATGCCAAGCGGAACCCGACCTGCTACTCAACGCCGTCGACACGATTCGTGATCGGATCGAAAGTCTTTCACAACCTTCAAGTTCGCCAGCCACTGATGGTGAAACGGGGGCCGCTGTCAGCTCTCAAACTGCCGAAACTCAAATCACACCAGCCAGAAAAGTGAACCTTAGCGATGGCGGCGGCGATGAGGCTTCGATTCGCATCCGCGCCGCTCAACTGGATCGTCTGATGGACATGCTGGCCGAATTGGTCGTCCTGAAGAACCGACGCGAGCAACACCAAACCGATTTCAATCGACTCAATGAGGAATTGACTCGCTGCTCAACGCGGCTTCGGTTTGCCAGCGACGCCAGCACCAGCAATACGCAATCCGATAATTTCGTGGTGGCCGAAATCGCTCGAGACATCGCCGAATTGGGCAACGAACTACGTTCACTTCAAAAACCAATCAGCGCTGACAACCAAGCGATCTCATGGTTTGTGCGAGACTTCCGCCAAGAAATCATGCAACTGCGTCGCATGCCGGTTTCCGGACTGTTCCAACGTCTGCAACGTGCCGCTCGGGACGCTGCCAAGGTCGAAGACAAACAAGTGCAGGTCCAGATGGTCGGTGCTGAGACTGGGCTGGAAAAGGAACTGCAGGAATCGCTGTACGAACCACTAATTCACATCGTTCGCAACGCAGTCAGTCACGGCGTCGAACGGCCAGACTTGCGGCAGAAAAATGGAAAATCGCCTGTCGGCACAATCACCTTAGAAGCCCGCTCCAGTGGTCAACTGCTGGTGATCGAGGTCCGTGACGATGGCAATGGTCTCGATTTCGACGCCGTGCGAAAGCGAGCCAGAGACAAGGGACTCATTCCTGCTCACGCGACACCGACAGAAAGCGAATTGGCAAAGCTAATTTTCCATCCCGGATTCTCTACCGCGGCGACGGTCAGCGAGTTGTCAGGGCGCGGCGTAGGAATGGACGTTGTCGCTGCTGCCATCGAAAAGATGCATGGCCGAATCGAGATCACGTCTGACCGAGGAAAAGGCACAACGATGCGGTTCACCATTCCGCTTCGTTCGGGAATCGAACACGTAATGGTTTTCCGCACCGCAGGTCAGCTGTTTGCGTTGCCAATGCAATCCGTTGAGTCAACTCGCAAAGGCACCTCCCGAGGCAAATCACGAGCTCACAATCTGGCAGAAGTTCTGTCGATGCGATCGGCCAGTCAACAAACTCACGACACGATCGTCATGCGTGCTTCAAATCGATCACTGCAAAAGTCAGCTAAAACAAAGGAACGCTGCGAATTTATCGTTGACGAGATTGTCGGCCCAGAAGAGGTCGTTGTTCGTTCGCTGCCGGTCTTCCTTTCGCAGCATCCACTTTTCTGTGGAGTCACCTTGTCGGGAACCAGTGAAACTGTCCTGCTAATGGACTCTGAACGACTGCAACACTTCTGCACAGCTCACTTTGAAGGTGACGACGCTAGTCGGCACACTGATACACAACCTGACTCTCGTGCCCAACGAGTTCTCGTGGTCGACGACTCATTGAGTGCCCGAAAACATCTAGTACGTAAACTCTCGGCCGCCGGCTACGTCATCCTAGAAGCAGGTGACGGGCTCGCCGCGCTGGAATGCCTGCGAAAACAATCCGTCGATTTGATTTTCACCGATCTGGACATGCCTCAGATGGGCGGTCTGGAATTGCTGGCCGATCTACAACGCGGACCTCACAGCGAAATCCCGGTGGTTGTCGTCAGCGGCAGAGCAGAACAGGACTTCCAGGACCGTGCCGCAGAAGCCGGTGCGACCGATTTCCTAGTGAAGCCTGCGACCGACGAGCAACTTCTGGGAGTGCTCGAAAAACTAACTGCCGCACTGGCAGAAGTTTGACTCGACCAACAACAAATCATCCATACCTGAATCCCGCATTACTCACCTTTCACTCACGTTCTTTCAACCTATTCCTCACGTTCAACACCAAGTAAAACCATGTCAGAAAAAACTGTACTCGTCATTGACGATAGCGCCACCATCCGTCGCCTGGTTGATGGAGAACTAAGTGCCGTTGGCTACCGTGTCTTGGTTGCTCCCACAGCCGAAGAAGGTCTTGAGAAAGCCGCCAACGAACGGCCGGACCTGATCATCCTTGATCATCAGTTGCCGGGCATTACCGGGTTCGAAGTCGCTTGCAAACTGGCGGAAAGTCCTGACACGGCTCGCATTCCCGTCGTGGCAAGTTCGACTCTGCGAAAGAAAGCCTATGCCGAATACGTCGACTGCGACAACGTCGTTGACATGCTCCCCAAGCCATACACTGGCGATCTACTGATCACGACGGTTGAAAATGCCATTGAAACGGCATCCATGGTGGTACAGTCTCAAGAAGAAGGATCGGCAGTTCCCGAAATCATTGGCGAGCAGGGTGACGCCGACCTGATGGGCACGTTCGCATGCTTCGGGCTACGTGAAATCCTAGACATGCTGAACAACGGAAACAAGCGTGGACTACTGGAGATCGAATCCAAACGCTGCCGCGTATTCGTCCACGTCGACCGAGGTCGCATCCAAGCTGTTACTGCATCTGGAATCAATCCGGACGAAGTCGCTCAACAGTTGCCGTCGTCGCTCAGTGAACTGGGCGCAGTCGTCAAGACAACCGTCGGAAGCCGCAAGGGTTCTGAAGTGGACGGCCTGGTTGGCTTGTTGAACAACAAAGTGATTGACTCTCGCTTGCTGCAAAAACTGCTTCGCTTGCAAGCGGCCGTGTTATTGCGAATTTGCTTCACTGAACCTCTAAAAGGCTTCCGGTTCCAAAACGATCAATCGGTTCCGCCGTTGTTTGAAAACCTGCCACTGGACAGCAGCTTGCTGGCGATTCTGGTCGAAGGCGCCCTAATCTGCGACGAATCTTCGTTGCCGCAACTGTCCGATGAAACCGGCTACAAACGCCGCTCAATCCGTGGTCAAAACCTTGATCGAGCCGGATTGGCAAGTCATCACATGAAGTTGATGGGATCGCTATCAGAACCACGCACGGCAGACGAACTGGCCAGTCAATTAAGCTGGGATGCTGACGAAATGCGACGCGTTCTGCATGGTTTTGAATTGGCAGAACTGGTCGAACAACAAGCCATTCGTGACACTTCTCGCGTTGTTGGAATTACATCCGACCAAGAACTTGCCAAGCGGCTGGCGGGCACTTTTGAGTCTCAATCCGATTCGATCACCGGTAAGCTGCTGCGTGACTGGCTGGCTTTGGAACTTTTGCTGCGACGCAATCGCCCCGATGTCTTGATCGTCGATCTGAAAGACAGCTCCGCCATCGGTCATCTTCAAAAAATGAAAGCGGGCCCCACAAACAAATTGGCCGGCCTGAAGCTGGTCGGTGTTTTGCCTGAAGGTGTTCCGGTCGACAATGAGTCGTCCACCAACCTAGGCGTCACCTTGTTGCCTGCCGATTTTGATGACGCTCAGCTGATCGACGCAATTAGCGTTGCCGAGGCAAGCCCTGCCGCCGCACCTACCAGTGGCGATGCTGCGACTCCGGTCACAGAAGCAAACCAATCGGTTTAACGCGACGCCACAAGCTGACGCCCGCTGAGCCGAGATCCGGCTGGCGGGTGCCAAACAATTATTGGCAAATTAATCATTGGCATAAATGAACTCATTCATTCAAAGATAGAAATTCCCATGTCTCAGCATATTACCGTTCTCGACTCGACCGGCAACACGAACTCATACTGCATCGAAGAAGGCGCCAGCACATTTGCGGGTTCAGCCGATCATTGCGAGATTCAGCTTGGCGGCAGTAACGTTGAGCCTATCCATTGCATGTTCAGCACCGTTGATGGTGAATTGAAAATCCAAGATTGGAACACCGACGGAAAAACACTGCTCAACGGCGCACCGCTACAAGATGAATCCCGGTTTTGCGATGGCGACGAAGTCACCGTCGGCGACAACCAGATTCTCGTCGGGCAGCATGGTGAAACAACAGAGCGTGCGTCGCGAGTATCCGCCGATACCGTTGCTTATGGCACGGCCAACTCGGAACCTCAACCCGAACGAGACAACTCGGACCTTCAACACGAACTAGACAAGCTCCGTGCCGAAAACTCGAAGCTGGAAGCCGAGTTCCCTGCTGCAGCGGACTCCGATCCCTCGGTTGATTCGCTCTACGATGATCCATTCCGCTCAGGAGACACGGAATTGCTACGCGATGAGATCGAATCGTTGACCGTGGAACTGGCCGAACGTGACCAGCAAGTTGCAATGCTCAAGCAACAAGTAGAGTCCGGCGGCGACATGGAAGAGACCAATCGGTTAGTCGTCCGGATGGAAGAACTGCTTGATGAACTTCAATCGTCCGATGATCGAATCCGCACATTTGAAGAACTACTGCGAGCGTCAGACGACGCGACTCAGGCGGAACAAGAAGAACGCCAGCAACTGGAAGCATGGGTCGTGCAAATCGAAGACCGGGTTACAGCTCGCGAAGAGGAAGCGAAAGCCGAAACCGAACGACTCAACAGCCGAGTCCGCGACTTGTTGGCACAGCAGAAACATCAAGAGCATGTGCTCGAAAAGGCGTTGGAGCAACGCACTACCGATGGCGGTAGCACTGATTCGTCCAATGAATTGGTGCAAAGCTTGCAAGCGCAGATCCGTGACATGCAAGCCAAATGGGAACAATCACAGGAACAGTGCGACCAACTGGCAACTCAACGGTCGCTGGCACCTGATGGCAGCGATTCGCAAACGGTCGCGGAGCTAAAACAAAGAATCATGCAGCTGGAAACTGACGCTTCGCGTGAACGGGCCGAAGTCGCTCGAGAACGTGCTGAGTTGGCCAAGCTGCAATCCGAACTAGAGCAACAATGTCGAACCACCACACCGGACTCGGACGCCGAAATTCGCCTCAAAGCTATGCGAGATCACCTACGAGAAATTCATAGTGAAGAAGAAGTCGAACGTGAACAGCGGCGACAGCAAAGCCTTAGTGGACGAATCGCCAACCTGTTCACACGAATTGAGTCACGATCATAAAGTCACCCGCATCAAAAACCATGAACGAATCGATAGACACAACCGACTCCACCACCATTCGCCTTGATGGCGAGTTGCGGGACCGCGCGCTGGCGGAACTGAAGACCACTCGCAGTCTTCAAGCGGCAGTCAACGGCATTGAACGCTTTTTGTTGAATCAGATCGACCGAATCGAATCGGCATTCAATGAGAGCCAAAGGATCGAGGAAGCCGGCCGAGTCGTCCAGCAAAAGTGGGTTGAACTGGAACAGGAAAAACTGGCGTGGCGAAAGCACTGCGATCAGGAAATAAGCGAAATCAACGAAACCAAACGCAAACTGGCTCAGGGTCTCCGATCGCTTGAAAGCAAACAGCGCGGTAACTAAGCGACGTTGACATGTCCAAGAAACGCCATTTCTTGGACACGTTTTTTGGACACGTCCAAGGCTTGGACATATCAAAAATGGCATCCAGCCACTCGAAATTGCCAGCCGCGAACAAACCCTTACGCTTCAAGCACGATCTAGAAGCGAATCCATCTCCTTCGCGCGGTGGCTCCACGATAGGTGCTCACGAAATTTCGGCCCAATCGCCAGCGAAGTAAACTGATCTCGATCTCGGTGTCGCTGAGCAACTGCAGCGGCCAGTTCGTCCGGCGTCACACCATACAGGCAGGAAGGTGCAGCACTTGCTCCACCAACCGACAACAATTCCGGATACGCTAGTCTTTCAGGAAGCAGCGGGTACAGGCCAGTAGCAATCGCCTCTGCCGCCGCAAGCCCAAAGAACTCATGCGTCGCGGTCGACACAAACATGTCCGCCTCGCACAACGCCTGCCAGTATGACGCTCGGTCCTGCTGATAGCCCCAGCGGCGAATCTCATCTGTAAACTCGGAACGAATCGTTTCAAATTCCGGCGGCCACGTGCGATACTGCTGACCGACAACGCTCAACTCAAACGGCACACCCAACTCGCGCAGTTTTCTCAGTGCTTGGAGCAATCCAGCAGGATTTTTGTCGTGCTCCCACCGCGCGGCCCAAATCAAATGCAACGGTTCACCCGCGTGAATACGATCGGCACGAACTTGTTCGACTGCTGACCAATCCAAGGGCGGGATCTCAATGCCCGGATGCTGAACGATCGACTTCTTCTCGACCAAATCAATTTCATCATTCGGAACAAAATCCGGCCAGCGTTTTGCTTGATCACGCAATGCCGCCAGCATCGAATCACGGTTGAAACAAGAATTGAACCAAACTTGGTCTGCGGCGAAGGCGGCAACGAAATTCGTAAACGCAAAATGTTGGTCACGCTCTTGGTGGAACCGATTAGGGTAGGCAAACTGATTCTCATGAAAATAGACTACCAGTGGCACGTCACGAACCAGCGGCGTCAAACCGCGAAACTCAGCGACGTTCAGCATGTCCGTACAAATAATCGCGTCCCAACGCTCGCCCGCGCGATGGCGATCGCCAACCTCCTGAGCAAAGTGTATTGCCGAATGACGCATCCGCCAT
Organism: uncultured Pirellulaceae bacterium; assembly: GCA_964563475.1. GTDB lineage: Bacteria > Planctomycetota > Planctomycetia > Pirellulales > Pirellulaceae > Mariniblastus. Next base: position 11,108 of record CAZLYM010000009.1, on the reverse strand, counting down.
TTCCAATGGCGGCCGGGCAGGGCAATCGTCGTCCAATCGTGCTCGCTATGAGAAACCCAGCCCTCGTGAAATTGCTGATGGCTCCCGCCAAGAAAAGGCTGTAACGCGAGAATCTTCATGGCAAAAAATCATCCAAACAGAGTCGTTTGGAATTCGTCAAACACATGCCAGTGTTCGCTCAACGGCGCCGTCTGGTCAACCTGCGTCTTGTTGATTGGGTGCTCAAACGCAAGCCTCCGAGCGTGGAGCGCGATCCAGCGCTGGCGTTCGTCTGCCGTTTCGGGGCCGAATGTTTGAGTGGCTCCGTACAAACGATCGCCCACGATCGGCAGTCCCATAGTCGAGCATTGCAACCGAATCTGATGCGTTCGCCCGGTTTGTAGCTCGATCTCCAACAGAGCCCGTTCGCCACTCGCCTCAAGGACTCGAAAATCCAAGATAGCCCGCTTCGCGTCGGGATGCGATGCATCGACGATTTCCGATTTCGCTTGGTCCGGAATCTTTCGCATCCAATGTTCCATTCGACCTTCCGACTGAGTCGGCGTTCCCTCAACGACCGCCCAATAGGTCTTGGTCACGGTCCGCTCTTCCAACTGCTTGGAGATTCGCTGAGCGGCACGCACGTTTTTGACGACGGTGATTGCGCCCGACACGGGTCGATCGAGCCGATGGGGGACTCCCAGATAAACCTTCCCTGGCTTTTCGTCCCGGATTTTCAGAAAGTGTTTCGTCCTGAACTCAAGACTGTCGATCCCGGGTGGCCCTTGAGTCAACAGTCCGCCGGGTTTGTTCATCACAAACACGGCGCCTTCTTCGAGCAAAATATCAGGTTCGGCAGGCAAGTTCGCGGCCTCGAAATGGGGTGGTTGAAGACGATTGAAAGCACCAAGGCCACAGCCCAAGGGATAAACGTCAGCGAGATCAACATCCGCAGATCAAAAATCAACGGGACGGATACGAAGTGATCACACGGTTTCCGTCAAGGATCAGC
>CAZLYM010000009.1:0-10017 GCA_964563475.1 uncultured Pirellulaceae bacterium | reverse complement strand
CAAAAATCAACGGGACGGATACGAAGTGATCACACGGTTTCCGTCAAGGATCAGCTTGACGTTCTGAAGCGATGGATAGCCCTTGCGCTTTCCCTTTTGCCCACCTTCATAGCCGACTTTTCGCTGCATCCGAACGGTATGCTCATCGTTGCCTCGCGAGTTCGAGGATCGGACACGGGGGGAATTTGATTTGACCAGCGAATACGCTTCATCGATCAGAGCCAGTATCTCGTTCCTGTCGCCATCAAACACACTGTGAACAGGACGTTCGGGCATATCACGACCGTGTCGTAAAACATGATCGACTCGATGTTCGCCACGAGGCCCCATCGTGTACAGCAGGCCCTCGGGTGATTCGAACTTGTTCCCTCCGACACTCCGCAGAAAGTCGCCCGACTGATTCTGATTCGAATTGCCTTGACTCTGACCCGAAGATGCTCCCGGCAGCTTCGCGTCGTAGCGCGAATCGGTATCGTTGGATGCATTTTGCTGGTCACCTTCGCCGGTCAGCGTCGGCAGGTCACGCTCAAACCATCGCTCAAGATGCGGGCGACTATACTGATAACCGGCAACCAACGCGACGACCGCAATGACCGCGATGCGTTTCCAGTCGACGTTCTTGCCTTTGGTTTGAAAGTTCATGAAGGACAATCAATCGAAACAATTGAGTAAAACATTACCGTAACACGTAGATCAAGATCTTCGGCCATCATGGGCCACTTCGCAACAGCAAGAACGGACTACCACTACAAAAATGGCCATACTGGCTTGTACCAGCATGGCCATTTCATCAAGTTTCTTAACCTGTCAGACGATCAGCGTATATCTTGTCCGGCCGTCGAGTGCTTGACCGCACGGACAGCTGCTTTTCCGGTCTGAGAAGTTCCAGCCAGAAAATTGTCGATTTGAGCGTCTTCCTGCATGGCTTGAAATCGCTTGCCCATCGCAAGGCGAAGCTTCTTTTCGCGAATGTTGGCATCCAGTTCACCACGAACCGCTTCAAAATCGGTCACGCGTGGCTGAGTCCTTCCCAGACAGTACATGATGATCCAATTGTCACCCACTTGAACGACCTTGGAGATTTCGCCGGCCTCAAGGCTGAAGGCTTCCGCTTCCAGTTCAGGACGTCCGCCATGTTTCTGAATTGGAGGAACTTCACCAAAATTCGCTTTCGATGCGGGCTCAACGGAAAACTGGTTCGCCAACTGGCCAAAGAACTCCGCCTGAGGGTTCCCGCTGGCCATGTTCCAAACCTTCAATGCGTGACGATGATCGTTGGCAACAATCGCCAGCACTTCCACTCGAGGACCAAAGTTGGCTTCAAAACCTTTTTGCAAATCGTCTTCCGTCACTTGGACACCGGCTTCAACCAATTTCTTCAAAGCCACCGTAGGCCAGACCTGATCTTCGATATAAAAATCGATTCTGTCGGGCTCGTTCGCAGTCACAAAAGCCAACCAGCGAGCCATATCGACAGTACCGTCTTCGTTTACGTATCCCAGCAAAGCGGCTGCACGATCGATTTCGGCGTTCACGTCTTCCTGAGTCACTTGCATGCCATTGGCTTCAAGTTCCTGCATCAACATGACTCGGTTGATCTCAGTTTCCAGCATTCTGGCACCAAACCGGACAACACACTCCTCGCCCACTTGATTCTTGAGAACTTGCTGTCCATTGATGATCGCCGCGACACCTGGCATTTGCTTCGAACGTTCAGGGTCATTCATGACGTTGACTAGGTCCGCGTTTTCCTGCATCTGCTTGAACAGTTCCGTTGCTGAATCAGCCAGTTTTTCTTTGGAAAGCTCTTCGCGAATACGTTTTTTGGATTCAGCCAATTGCTCGTCGTTCAATTCCATCCCGTTAAAAATCCGCTCGCACTTGAGAATCACAAACGTATTTCCAAGTGGAAAAATTTCAGAGATCTGTCCCGGCTGTAACGAGAACGCCACGTTTTCAAATTCTGGCAGGCCAGAATTTCGACGAATCGGCGGCAACAATCCTCGCACCGATGCACTATTCGGATCGATTGAATGATCTTTCGCAAGCCGACCAAACTCATCAGGATTCGCTTTTACCGCAGCTAACAGTTCTTGGGCTTTCGACTCCGTGTCGACGGTAATCTGGCGGACTTGAATTTTTTGACCAAATTCAAACTCCAGCCGCTGCTGAATTTCTTCGTTGGAAACTTGAGTATGAGCGGCAGCCAAACGGCGAAGAGCCAGCTCGTTCCAGATAATGTCGTTCTTCAAACGATCAGCCGTGATGTGGCGTCGTGAGCAAATCAATTTTACATAGCGTTCGCCCGACATGCCAAATTTTTTGGCTTTCTCAACGATGTCGTTGTTCACATCCTGCTCAGTGATCTGAATGCCATTGCGTCTGCACTGATCCAGCACAAGCATCTTGTTGACGATACTTTCTAGGACATCTTCGCCGAATCGACGCATACACTCATTGGCAATCTGCTGCCGAGTGACCTCTTGGCCGTTGACAACCGCGAGTACCTGCAGTGGCTTTCGAGCGGTTTGCGGCGGTGCATTTTGAGCCCCCGCAACAACTGGCAAAACGGTAAACAACGCAAACAGAAGCGTTGCGATTAATCGAGCGGTACGATTGGCTTGATGAGCCATGAGGTTTCTCCATAAACCGTGGCGAAGCTAACCCTGTTTCAAGAGCGGCAATCCAAGCCACAACAAAACGAAAACAGGAAATCTGGACGAAGTTTAAAAAATTCGCTCAAGTCACGTCAACAGGAATCGAAGCAGACCGGACGCCATCTGTTCTAGCCAGCAGGGCAGGGTAAGGCCACGGCAATGAAACACCTCGAAATCCGTAGGCTCAAACCGCAAAACGCATCGTCAACATGAACCCGCACAGTAAAAGCATAAGTCAATTCTGCTGCAAAGTGATAGCACGTTGTGACTGCGGCGGGATTCGAGAGGCTTTGGTTGATAGCCATAGGATCCGGTGCTGTACGGTTGGCTCACCAAGCCAGAAAACCCCGCAAATAGCATGGCGAAGTGCCAATTCGAAAACACTGATTCAATCCTTGGGCTAGTGACACGCCCCTACAGTCCCATGCTAAGGACTGGCTTCACCAATAACTTGCCCTGACACACTGACGTTTGCCTGGAAGGAATTGTTGTTGGGGCCGCCTTCTCGATCAAAACTGATTGAACTCAATCCGAGACCGGACGCCGAGGAACTGAACGCCGCTGGAATATCAGGAAAAACGATCCGCCCAGCAGCTTGATTTTCGGTCCCATCTGCTGCAGGATCGGTCACGAAATCGAGCCCTCCACGATTGACGGCGCTCAATGTCGAATTGTCATCATCTCGAGTGGAAAACAATCCGAAGCTTTCGTTTTCGGTAATCGCGTCCGGCAGAATGCTGAATGGCGCGTTGCCAATGATCGTTCCATCGCTGAGCGTTAAAATAAAATTGCCGAGTAGATTCTCAGCAGCATCTACAACATTATTTAAGCCTCGAATGAATAGCTCAAAATCAGTAATCGGGTCATCAAATGCGATTGTGAACCGCCCATCAAACGCGTCGGTTTCACGAAAACGCAACTCGGTTCCACCGGTTGTCCCAGCGATATTCCCGTTGCCCGTCGCTGAAATCGAAAAAGTGGTATCCGTTGCACCATCGCCAATGGTGCCTGTTGCTGATCCCCCAACTCCCGTCGTAACGCTGTCAAACGACAATGTTGCCGAATCAGAAAGCACTACCGATGTACTAGATTCGTCAACCGGTGCAACGTCGAAAAGGATACAGTTGTCAGCCAATCCGGAAGCGTCCTCCGAATCGTCATTCGGGTCTAATGCGTCCAGAAAGCCTGATCCCGCAGTCGCCCCGGACGCTGATACTGTACCGTTGTAGGTCAGTCCCTGATGAACATCCTGAACCGAACCTGCAACGTCTGAAAGTTCGCTAACAACTGCGTCTCGTGAAGCAGTCAGCGCGACCACCATGCCGACTACCACGACGGTTGCCACAAGAAGCAACTCGAACGATAGCACCGCACCGGTTTGGTCAGCAATCAAACGCGTTGGCGTTGTTAGTTTTAGGAATCGACGCATACAAAAAAATAGCTTGGAAATCGGCCACACGCCGACGTCTCGACTAAATTGAATGCTATGCGGCAAACGATTATGCCGATTATTCCGGTTTCAAATCATTTGAGGCAGCATTCACTCCTCAGGAGTTTGGCTTCGGTGAAACGCGAGGCCAGCCATGTGATTGATTTGCGTCTTTCGAAACTACGGCAAGCTTGATGTGGAGAGCACCATGTTCACCGAGGGTGTCCGCTTAGTTTTTGAAACTGCCCGCGATCTCTTAAATCAAACCGTAACACGTTTGGTTGCGACGAAAAGAAAGCACCGCAGACGCTGCATCGACGCCAACGATCGAAACGCTCGCCGCTATTCAATCAACTTAATGATGGGATCCAACCGTTGATTGCGTATTGCACGAAACTCTTGTTCAATCAACTGGCTCTTCGAATTGATCAGCAGGGACTCCGAAGGTGACGGCCTGTCATCCAATGCGTTCCAAATCTCTAGCGCCTGTTTTCCTCCAGCCTCTCGGGCCTTCGAAGGACCTACGAAATCGTAGTCAAACTTGGAAAATTCCGGCAGGTCCTTGAGGGAATGATAGCCAATAAACCGTACGACATCGTAGCTGTCAGTTAGCAGTTCGGCCAGAAAAGGCCCCATCCAATTGGTTCCCGATGCCTCTTGAGCAGGCTCCCAACCAAAATGCCAACCTGCAATCGCCCGCTGGCCCGCATCTCCCTTGAGAATCCAGCGAATCGAAGACGCAAGTTCTTTCTCCTGCGCATTCAACTCTGGTGATTCGATGTCGTACCATTGTCCCAGATGTTTTGCGGTCCAAGCGAGCGACTTGTCTAGGTGACAAAGATTGCAGGCGTTGGGACGCCCCGTCGAAACCGTTGCAGCCACACTGGGACTGTCAATCGTGTGACTTCTCATCGCCTTCATTAGCCCCAATGTCGTATGGGGCATGTGGCAGTTGTAACAACTACTGCCCGACGATCCCGCAGCATGATGGGTGTGTAATGCCAGTTGCTCAGGCGATTCGTACTCTTGATGACACTGCAAACAGGCTTGATTGCCTCGCATGCCGATTTTCATCTGATCGTTGGCCCACTGCTCTTTGGGGCGTCTATCGTTTTCGCCCGGGTGCATGTCGTGGCAGGAAAGGCACGACATCGTTCCCTTCTGGTAACACGCCGTCTCCAACAAGCCGTTGTATTCTCGTCCGCTAACACGAACCATACCATCGGACCAGAATTGATGCTTCCAGAAATCTGGATCGCGTTCAAGTTTTTGTTTTACGATGGGCAACTCTTCGTCATGACCGAATCGGAAAACGTGTCGCGAATCCAATAAGTTGTCTCCCGGGCGAAACGCAAACCCTTCTTCTCGCATGAAACCGTTTTTGCCTTTGGTATCGTAAAAGTCAAAAACTGAGTGACATTGGCCGCAGGTTTGTGCGGATCGCTTGTGAGAGAGTTCCGCCGGATTCACCATCGTCGATTTTTTAATGGGATCGGGTTCCAGACGGGCTCCAGCACCGCCACGATGAAACGCGACGTGCGCTTCCCCCGGGCCGTGGCAGGCTTCGCATGAAATCCCGAATTCGGCAACGTGCGTATCAAATCCTTCTTCCGGATCAAATCGAGGTTGCCCGCCGACAACATGACACTTGATACAGTTGCTGTTCCAAACCCCGGCATGCATGCTCAAGCCCGAACTAGGCAGGAAAAATATCGAACCGTAGGGAATCCAACGTTCTTCTTTTGTGATCCAAATGAATGGTATTTTTGCCAGCGTGCGGCCTCGATCCGTTTCGCACCAAAACCCCTGCTGATGATGAGCCCCGGTCATCAACACGATCTTGAACACTCGGTCGGAAGTTGACTTGCCAGTTGCGGACGGATCGGAAGCCTTCATTTCCATGAAGTAGTCGTCGTCTTCACGAAAGAAACGAAACCGTCGCCCAGAGTGGACAAGGACTTTATCATCAAAGTCAGCAATCACCGAGTCTTGGGTAGGAACCTGAGTCATCGTGCGGTGGTGCGATGCGTGCCAAGTTCCATAGTGCTGGGCATGGCACTCTTGGCAACTATCGGAAGAAACATAGCCGCGAGTCATGGTTTCGATGGGACGGTTCTTAATGCTCTCGTTGGCATCGAAAGCGACCTCAGTGCGATCTGGCGCTCCGAGATCTTCTCCGGTTGGCTCGCTGGCGATCGCAACAAGCACGCCGGTAGAGATCGACGTGATCACCGCGACCCAAAACCCGATTTTTCTTTTTTGCGACCCGTTTTCGATCGTCATTTGAGCAGTTCTCGGCAGACTAGCCGGTTTCTCAGTTGAATTGATTAGTCCCACCACCATTGGTCGTCTGGAATTGCCAACTGATCACGCGCCGCTTGCACGCTCTTTTTTTTGTCGACCAAAAGATTTTTCTCTTCCAACGCATGGCTCGCCGTAATCGAAACTCCGCCACCACTCGGCGCGATCAACAGATTGCCTTTCCAGACAGCGTTGGCCACGCAAGGCGCGGTCTTTGCATCTGGGTAATATTCTACATCAAGTTGATCGTTGTCAAAAAACAATGTTGGAATCCAACCAGATTTTTGAAATGCATTGTTCTTTTTCATCCAAGCGGCTGCCACTAAAACATCCACCACGTTTCGCAGCTGTGCATAAATGGGACGGACTCGAGAAAGTCGCTCGTAATTGTCCGTAAAGGATCTTGCGTATACGTTTGCAGCTCTGCTCGGCTTGGTCTTGGATCGAACAATTCTTGCGTTCCGATCGAAGTCGATGCTTTCTGTTTTTAACTTAACGGTTCGCCCAATCATTTCTACACTCAACCCATCAGCAGCGACTTTCAAGCATTGGTAGTCGGGAGTCAGCCACCATCGCTGCATATGTCGAGGGGCTCCTTGAAGAGCATCGATAAACGTTGTCATTTCGATTGGTTTGATTTCCATACCTACGGCCATCAGCTTCATGCGATAATCTGCTTCGACCATGACTTGAGCCAGATGGCTCTGGCGAGGCACTCCGTAGATCGCGATTTTGGCTAGTCCAAGGCTATCACGCAGCCCTTCGGCAAGTTGATGCATCACACGCTCACGGGCGTTCATGGGAATCCGAGACGGGATCTTCTTTTGAAATTCGTTCAGGTTCTCGAGCCCATCCGCGGTAGGGTCGATCGAAACGGCGACCCAAGTGTTCAAGTTGGCATTGGGCGAAAAAGTTCGCATGGCGACAAGCAAGTCTTCCAGCAAAAGTGTTGGCATGCCAGAGGTTAGTCCAACTTTTCTACCCGCCAGATCATCAACCCATCCCTCAGCCGGTCCTGCGATCACGATGTCGTTGTCCGCGGGGACGACAAAGATGTATTGAATCTTGAGAAGACCAGCCAGCACATGCATCTCTTGGCTGATCGAGTCCCCCGCGGCAAGCTTGGTTTTGACTGCCGCTTCCAGTCGCTTCAAAGAAATTTTGCGAAGCGCAGATCGCTGCTGGATTTTGGCGCTCAGATTTCTACGAGCCCCAGCAAGGTTCGCAGCCATCCGGTTGTCGACATCCCGGAACTCGCGGGCAGTCATGACTCCATTGGCATCAATCGAAACGCCAACAACTGGCTGCTGGATGGTGACCCCTGTGGCGGGGTTCGTATCTTGAGCATGCGATCGCTCGCAAAGAAAAGCCAATGCACAAAGCATGCAAACGGCCGTCAATAAATATCGCTTGACCACAAGTTTCTCCAATTTCCCCCTGCGTATCATACGGAAACGGTCCACAGAAAGCCCATTGGAATTGCGTGGCGTCGATTAAATCTGGGTTCTGCCCCATTGTAAGGACTTCTGTGCTGGCGTGTCATTTCTGCAAACGCTGTGATCAAATCGAATTCAAAGAATCGATGCTTGCAGTCGCTATTTGTATTGCAGAGTACGCCTCGGGGTTTTGAGTGAGCCAGCAAACATACCCAAACCTTAAATTTTAACATCTGGAGATTGGCACGGGTCTTGAAGCGTCTCTTATTCAACACCCATCGTTTTAGGATAGGAGAGAAGCATGAAGCCATCTGTCAAAAGCACCTTTGGATTTATTGTCGGAGCATGTTGCGTGATGATTTGGTCACAAGCTGCGACCGCACAATCGGGTAGTCGAACTACCGGATTTCAACCGCAGCAAGCAATACCACAACAGCAATTCTCTGCTCCCGTGGAGACCTATCGCCAGCCTTTGCAATCAGCACCCATCGCACCACGCCCGGTCGAAAGATCGCGTGTCGGCTTAGGACAGTACGACCATCGAGTGTTGGACTCGCTGTTGCAAAAATATGTTGATCAAAATGGTGACGTTGACTACGCCACTTGGCAATCCAACCAACAGGATCGTTCCACCCTGTTGAATTATTTGCTTGGCATGAAATCAGTTGACACTTCTGTCACGTCGAGTACTCAATCGCAAATGGCGTTCTGGATAAACGCTTACAACGCCCTAACCATTGAAGGAATTCTGCAACTTTTTCCAACGGGAAGCATCAAAGACCATGCTCCCAACGCGACTGGTTACAACATCTGGGATGACTTTAAACTACCCGTGGGTAGCACTGAGTATTCACTGAACGATATTGAGCACAAAGTCCTTCGGAAGATGGGCGATCCGCGCATCCACTTTGCCATCGTCTGTGCATCGAAAAGCTGTCCGCAATTGTCACAGCGGGCGTATTTCGGAGACTCGTTGGACCAGCAGTTGGGATACAGTTCGAGCTTGTTTTTCCACACGCCTGGAAAATTCAGTTACGACACGCAACGAGGCCAACTTGGGTTGTCTCCCATCATCCAGTGGTTTGGCGAGGACTTTGGTCGCAATGATCAAGAACGACTACAATACCTTTCACAATTTATGCCCGCCGATGCAGCCAGATTGGCAACCAGCGGTTCGGCGACGATCAGTTATCTTGACTATGATTGGGGCCTGAACGTGGCGCCAAGCCGGAGTTTAACCACTGGTCAGCCTATTCAGGCCTTGCGACCTCAAGCCTCGGCGACACGGCAACCATTGCCAAGTCAGAGCGTATCGTCCCAAGGATCAGCGACACGGCAACCCGTGCCAAGTCAATCCCTGCCATCCCAGGGATCGGCGACTCGCCAGCCGATTCAGAATTTCGGACCGACTCAACAGCCACCCTGCTGCAGACATAGTGGCTGCACGTCGCAAGCGGGATATTAATCAGCGGGCGATCAATCGCCCACGATGAGAGAAACTGAACGAGGGGCCGGGGAACGGCCCCCGACAGTTGATGAGCAACTGTGTTCCAGCGACGGAACATAGTGTGCGGCCAAAACAGAGAATACGTCAGAGGCCAATTTCATCGTGTTTTTCTCATGTTTTCCCCAACAAACTCGAATGGATTTTGACCGCATGGTGCTGCGTTTTGAGCTAGGCTTTTAAGGAACCTCTTGTCCCAAGAAAGTCCCAAAATGAACTGCAAAACGTGCCACTCAAGTCAGAACCAACTGGAAAATGGCGAAGCCTGCACCTGCCCGGATTGTGAACCGAACGACGTGCCAAAAAACGGCCAAGAGCAGCTGACAGGAACTGGTCAACAGACCGATTTTCTTTGCCCTAAGTGTTCCGAAAGCAACTTGCAGGTTGGAGATCTCTTCGGGACTCAGGTCTGTTATTGCGATGAGTGCTATGGCTTTGTGATCGACCGCGTGTCACTCGGCGAATTAGTCGACAAACTGCGAGCGGCTTACGACGGACCGGACGATGCGCCGATCAAGATCGATCCCGCCGAACTGCACATGGTTTGCCAATGCCCAGCCTGTTCTGAAAGAATGGACACTTTCAACTACTATGGGCCGGGCAACGTCATTTTGGATAGCTGCGAGACTTGCAAGCTCACATGGCTCGACCAAAGTGAACTAATCAAGATCATTCGTGCGCCGGGTCGCC
>CAZLYM010000008.1:28047-35728 GCA_964563475.1 uncultured Pirellulaceae bacterium | reverse complement strand
CACTCGCTTCTAGGCAGTGCTCCATACAACCAAGAGTCGAATCCCTTCACACCAACCCGAATGAGTACGCTGTGTACATCGCATCGTACTGCTATCGCAATTCGGGTTTCTGGCTATTCATCCGACGTCTGACCATCCAGTTGAATACCAACGCTGGTGTTGTAACGACAGCGAACATTAATAGAACAGCGAGGAACTCGACCTTATTCATCGCCGGCTGATGGTATATTTCCCAAGCAGCACCGAGATACGTTAAAAACGGCAGCGCAAACGAAAAGTAAAGCCAGAATGTGCCCAGTTGGGGGATTCGCAACTGCCGAATCGCCAGCGCAAACACACCGTAGGTCGTCAGAACACTCATCGCCATCCAGAAAACGATCTCAACAATTGGCTCACGACTCGATACATCTTCAATTGTTCCGACGATACAAAACAACCCGAACAGTACGCCGTATAGAAAAACGCAAACACGTCCGATCGTTTTCCAAATACTCGAGCGTCGGGGCGGCTCAACGGTAGACGGAGATTGATAGGGATTCGTTTTCGATTCAGGCATTCAGCCAACCTTTACTTAAACGGGCATGCAGACGTTACTTAGTCAACCGCCGGCAACAAAGACCCAGTGCCGCCAGTTTAAACGATTCGTAACGGCAATCAACTTATGGTTGGCCCACCAATCGATCTTGCTTATGATCGTCTTGAAAGACCAGATGCCAAACCCGCAGTAGAACCGATGCAAAATCAAGAGTCGCACTCCGAGATAGACGGTCGTTTGGATCTCAAGGTTTTGCCGCTAACCATGTGCCTCTACATGATACTGATTGGGATTTTATTTAGTTGGATCGCGACTTGGTTCGTATCGGTCGAGCTAGGAAAGGCATGGGGCTTTCTCGGCATCGCCTTGGTGGTTGGTTCGTACCTCAATATCAAATGGTGTTTTCGCCTGTTCTCAGCAGCCAAAACCAACACCAACACGACCAAGCCAGCATTGGCCATTGTCGATCGCGGTCCCTATAAAATCAGCCGAAACCCGATGTATTTGAGCTACGTGGTCGCGTATGCCGGAGTGTCACTGCTTGCCAACTCCTTTGTCATGTTGGCTCTCACGCCAGCCTTCATGCGGTGGCTCACCCAGTGGGTAATCAAACCAGAAGAATCATACCTAGAAAAACACTTTGGCGAAGAGTACTTGAAGCTGAAAAGATCAACCCGTCGATGGTTGTAACCTCAAGCCAAATAACGGAACGCTTAACCGCTCACAAACAAACCACAATCATGTCACACCCGCTCGATTGAGGGCTCCGCGAAGTCAAAACTCGATTGCCACAAGGCCATCCGAGTGGTTCTGCTGAAATGTCACGGATTCTAGTTTTGGCTTGCCACCTTGATAATGTTTCCGCTGATGCGAACGATTTTAACGCTTTCGCCGACGTCGATGTAGGAGCCATCGCTGACGACGTTGACCGAGCGATCACCAAAACGGGCTCGCCCGGCAGGCCGTAGCACAGATTCTGCCAGACCAACGTCTCCCACCGACAGATCCAACTCCTGAGCCACCTCCAGTGTTTCGCCAGCCGCGCTTTCGCCGCCTTGATCGGGTCTCGGGCCTGCAAGAACCAAGCGGTTCAAAAACGGCAAACTGCCTAACCTTCGAGAAATAAACACTGCCGCGATCAAGAACAGGACTCCGCTAGTCAACATCACCAGTGCCGACGACGTAAGCGTATTCCACTCGATCGCCGTTTCGGGAACGACGAAGCTTTGACTGGCCAGCAACACGCTGGCAAACACCAACACGATTCCAGCTAAGCCGGGAAAACCGAAGCCGGGAATCACAAACAGCTCCAACGCGATAAACGTCAAACCGGCTAGGAACAGGATCACTTCCAGCCAGCCCGAAGTCCCCGACAGAAAACGGCTCCAGAAAAACAACACGGCGCAAAACCCTGCCACCAGTCCCCCGATTCCAATCCCCGGCGCGCTGGCCTCGATGTAAAGCGCGAGCAAACCGATCAGGATCAGCAGTCCGGTACAAAATGGCTGGTTGAGCCAATGCACGAAGGAGTCGGTTGACGTATAGCGAAAACGTCTCACCTTTCCAGCGTCGTATTGAAATTCATCGGCCAATTCGCCAACCGATGAAACAAACCCTTGAGCAATTTCAAGTTCTTTGGCCCGTTGTCCACTGACGGTCAGAAACCGTTCCGGCCCAGTTTCCGGGATCAACTCCCATGGCTCGCCCGGTTTGACTTCCTCTTCGGTCCGAACGGACGTGAATTCAAATTCACCCTCGACGCCCTCTTTCGGACGGCGATAGACCAAGACTTCCTTGTCGACCATCGCCTCGGCCAGATCCGCCGGCCGCCCTTTCGATTCCGCTAGGTCTCGCGCGTCGCGGGAAAGGTAGGATTCGATCTTGGGCTCGATCAGCCGCCATGCGAACTCTTCCACATCAAACGCGATCTCACCGATATCGCCAAACTTTGCGTTGGGATCGATATGGATTTCATCACAACCAATGGACATCAATGCCGCACCACTAATCGCCTCGTTCGTCACAACGGCCACGGTGTAGGCCCACTTGCAATCTCGCAACATGCGGGCCATTTCTAGGCTCTCGATTTTCAAACCGCCCGGACTGTTGATATCAATGATCAGCAGATCGACTTTGGCCGCCCGAGCCTGCTCGAACCGCGACTTGAAGTACGTGGTCAATTTGCTATCGATCTGGCCATACATTTCGATCACCGCAGGGCGCTGCACCTTTTCCGGACGATCACGAGTCGCATCGGGCACCGAATCCTGAGCCGCAGCGGATCGGACCGGGGCCACGCCCAACAGGATGATGGCAAGAATTGCGGTGGCAAGCAGAGCTTTAAAAGACGCTAGCATTGAGTGCTGCCTTTAGTCGTCGGGGTCAAAAGTCGATTGAGGTTCGCGCCTTTCGGCATCTGCATTCTAATCCTTGAGCGAATTGGCACAAAAGGTGCAAAACAATTTGAGTAACTGCCTGCTCACGATAGCAGCAAACAGCATTTTTCCTGCGAACTGGCGTCCCAACTGACTGGGTAACCGCCAATTGGCTTGATCGGCTGAGTTCTGAGATCGTGAAAAAGTTACATGCCTGCGAGCAACTGTGAAGGACTTACAGACTTGCGGGAGCTCCACCGCGACGGAAAACGTTTGGTGGAATCATTTGTAGCAGCGGGCACAAACTTGAACTGGAAGTTCGCTAAATCCATGGAGGGATGAAGATGCGTCAACGTGCAACCAATGTCACCTTACTCTTTGCGGCAACTCTGCTGTTGCTGTCATGCTTTGCTCAATCGGCTAGGGCTCAAGCGGCTGCTCAAAGCCATTTGTACTTTTTCACCAGCAACGGATGTGCTCCCTGCCGCCAAGTAGAACCTGCGATTCACGCACTACATCGGGACGGATTCCCAGTTTCGACGGTTAACGTCAACGAAAAGCCTGAGTGGGCCAATCGTTTCCTCGTTGATCGCACTCCTACGGTAATTCTAGTAACGGGCGATCGAATCACGGGGCGTCATGCGGGGCAGATTGATTTGCAGACGCTACGACAATGGTTTGCCGCCGTGGGTCAAGGGCCGAACGCCGCCGTGACATCAAGCAACACTCACCGAAGCGGTTCCCGCGCAACGCCCGGGACCAAGGTCGCCCTCAGTGAAGCCGGCTCGCGTAACGCAGTTTCATTCAATTCGCCCACGATGCACAAAGGAACCGACCGGCCAGCCAATTCCATCGAAGCTAGAGCCATGGCGGCAACGGTTCGTTTGAAAGTTGAAGATCCCGAAGGCATCTCCTACGCGACGGGCACAGTCATTCACGCTCGGCCGGGCGAGGCCCTCGTATTAACATGCGGTCACGTATTTCGTGACGCCCAAGGGACAGGCGTGATCACGGCGGAATATGGATTCGACACGGGCGTGCTCAAATCGGCGCCGGGCCAATTGATCCATTACGACGCCAAGGCTCGCGACATCGGATTGGTGGCCATTCAGACCGAAGGCACACTGGTTCCGGTTGAAGTCGCGGCGGCCGACGCGACGGTCGCCTCTGGAGATCGCTCGTTCAGCATCGGCTGTGACCACGGGCAACCGCCGACCATTCGGCACACGGCAATCAAGAACCGCGCCAAGTACGACGGCGAGATCAAGTACGACATTTTCGGTCGGCCAGTTGATGGACGCAGTGGCGGTGGCCTATTCACCGAAAACGGTCAGCTGATTGGCGTCTGTAATGCGGCGGCGGTCGAAGTCGACGAAGGAATTTACTCGGGGGTTGATACGATCCACTGGCAGTTCGCACAGACGAACCTGACCAATCTGTTCGCCCCCGGATCCGCCGTGGCAGAACAGAGTTCACCCCAGCCCGACAGATTTGCATCACTTGACGATCGCCGGACTCAACCGCAGCAAGACTTCGCCCTTGCGATGGCCGATCAGCGAAAATCGAGCCCTCGCAAACGCATCGCCCCGAGACAGCAATTGGCGTCGGCAAGCTCCCCAGCAAATTTTCAGCGTCAGGTAAACGCATCTGGCTCAAACACTTTGAGCTCAAACACTTTGGGCCGCCCACGCTCACAAAGTGGCAGTCGGTCGGATTCCGACATGGAAGTGATTATTCTGGTTCGCTCAAAAACCGACTCCAATGTGGCCGAAACGATCACGGTGGCCAATCCAAGCAAAAAGCTGTTGAACTATTTGGGTGAAATGGGAAACTCAGGCCGCACGCACCGTCAGTTGGATATTGCACAATTGCGGAAGCGGATCGATTACAGTCAGCCCGTGGATAGAGCCGAAAAATAGCATTAAACTGGGCGAAACTAGGGCCTTTGTCCTCAACTGCTGATTCTTACGTGTAAACCGGTTGAGGCCCGGCCATCGGTCGGTTCGGCGGTACCAAAATTTGACCATTCAATGCACGGAGTTCGTAATGTCCAGTTTCAGAGTCCCTTATTTCTTTCACGCTGTCGCTGTACTGGGCGTGATGTTGGCCACGTCAAATTCAGCGTACGCTCAAGGCAGAGGTGGGTTCAACACGGACGATGGCATACGCCTGCTGAGCAGCGAGCGTGTCCAGAAGGAACTGGAACTGGTTGATGACCAGATTGAACAGTTGGAGGATCTTCAAACGAGTCAGCGGGATGAGATGCGCGAAATGTTCATGGAGATGCGCGAAATTCCTCGGGAGGAACGACGGGAAGCCATGGAAGGCCTTCGCACCCAAATGAAAGAGCTAAGCGACAAGCACGTGAACAACGTGAAAGAAATTCTGTTGCCTCATCAGGTGGCTCGCTGGGAACAGTTGAAATTCCAGTCCAAGGCTCGACGATCAGGTGGAACCGACCGTTTACTCTCGAGTGACTCGATGGCTGAACAGCTGAACATCACGGAAGAACAAAAAGAGGAGATGAAAGAAAAGGCGAAGGAAATTCGCGAATCGATGCAAGAAAAAATTGATGCCATCCGAGCCGAAGCATTAGAGGAACTACTGTCTGTCTTGACTCCTGAGCAGCAGGAACAATACCGGGAACTCGCTGGAGAATCATTCACGTTTGATGACCGCCAGCAACGTGGTCGTGGAGCCCAAGGCGGAGGTCGGCGTGGCGGTGGTCGCGGCGGCGAAGGTGGCCGCGGTGGTCGACGAGGCGGTGATCGTGGCGGACGCCCACCCATGGACGAGGGAGCCTAGAATCTCGTCACAGCTAGACTTGGAGTTGATGCCATTAGCCGCAGGGCGATCGCCCGCGGTTTTGCGAGGGCAACGATAATTGCTGATCCTCAAACTACGCTGTGACAAACCACTAACGCTATATATCACGACCCAATGCGTTGCGGTTTGCTGATTTTTTCACAACCCGACGCGGCAGCGAGAGGCAGATCGTCCCTCACCCACGTTTCGAGTTGTACTCGTCGATGATACCAACACACCATTCGTTCACTGTAATCTCTTCGAAGCCTGACGCTTAACCATGGAAACTGGTCAACTTCTACTCGATCGTGGTCTCGTCGAAGAGCACCAATTGGTGCAGGCGCGTGCCGCCGGTGGTGACGTGATGGCTCAATTGATCCAGATGAAACACGTGGACTCGATGGCTGCCCACCAAGCCATTGCGGACGAACTGCATGTCGACTTCGTTGACCTTCGCAACACCGAGACCGACTTATCGCTGCTGGAAGGTTTCCCGCTCAAGATCATTTATCGCGAGCTTCTGTTCCCGGTCCGTCGTGAAGGTGACACGCTGGTTGTCGCCACCAGTGATCCACTGAACTTCTACCCTCTGGACGAAATAAGCTCCGCGACCGGTCTGTCAGTCGAGCCCGTGCTGGCCGAGCGTGCAGAAATTGCCAAGCTGATCAAAACCCACATGGGTGTCGGCGGTGAAACGATCGATGGCCTGATTGAGCAGAAGCTGTCCGACGGCGTTGAGCTGCTGGAAGAACTTGAAATCGACGGCAGCGAGCTATCTGAACAGGCTCAAGAGGCAAGCGTTGTCAGGCTGGTCAACGAGATTCTGCTGGAAGCGATTGAGACTCGAACGAGTGACGTTCACATTGAATCACAGGAAGACGGGCTGGTCATCCGTTACCGTATCGATGGCATTCTGCATTCCCAGCCACTGCCGCCGGAGATCACACACTTCCGTGCTGCGATCATTAGCCGCCTAAAAATCATGGCGAAGCTAAACATCGCAGAAAAACGATTGCCTCAAGACGGACGGATCAAGCTTCGTGTCAAAGGACGCGACGTCGATGTTCGTGTCTCGGTGATTCCCATGATCCACGGCGAAAGCCTCGTGATGAGAATCCTAGACAAAAGCGCGATGAAGTTTGAGCTTCAAAGTCTGGGCATGTCCGAAACAACTTACAAAATATTCCGCCAATTGATCTCGCTGCCGCACGGCATCATCTTGGTCACCGGCCCAACCGGATCGGGTAAAACAACAACCCTGTACAGTTCGTTGATCGAGATCAACAAACCGGACGTGAAGATTATCACGACCGAGGATCCGGTCGAGTACCAGTTGGCGGGAATCAACCAGATTCAGGTCCACCCAAAAATCGGATTGACTTTCGCTCATTCCCTGCGAAGTATTTTGCGTCACGATCCGGATGTCGTGCTGGTGGGAGAGATTCGCGACTTGGAAACCGCCGAAAATGCGATCCAGGCCTCGCTGACAGGTCACCTAGTGTTCAGCACCTTGCACACCAACGACGCTGCCGGCGCCTTCAACCGGATGGGAGACATGGGTGTCGAGCCATTTTTGGTTTCCAGCACCGTTGAGGCGATTATGGCTCAGCGTCTGGTCCGCCGCTTATGTACTCATTGCCGCGAGCCAGTAAAAATCAAAAAAGATGACGCGCCGGAAGATTTTCCATGGGAGAAATCGAAAGGCCAAACGATTTACAAACCGGTCGGTTGTCGACACTGCCGCGATGTCGGATATTCGGGCCGCCTTGGAATTTACGAGCTGCTGGTCACGACAGATGAACTTCGTGAGCTGGCACTCAACCGGGCCAGCACGTGGGATATTAAGAAAGCGGCGGTCGCCAACGGCATGTTAACCTTACGCGACGACGGCTGGGAAAAAGTCCTTTCCGGCCAAACCTCAATCGATGAAATCGTTCGTATCACCAAGGGCGATAGGTTGAGTTAG
>CAZLYM010000008.1:26242-27947 GCA_964563475.1 uncultured Pirellulaceae bacterium | reverse complement strand
GGATCGATGACCGCCAATTCTGAGCGTGATGTGATCAATTCACTCTCGGGTCAATCGCTGTTCCCTGTCACAGTCTCGACAGAGAAAGCAGCTGGCGAAGGCGGGATTTCGTTTGGCAAAGCCATCAACGATCAGAAGCTGGCAGTATTTTATGAGCAATTAGCGTCGCTAATGAGCAATGGTGTTCCGATGCTTCGTTCATTGAGCATTCTGCGCGACCAGACTCAAATCCCCAAATTTGAAGCGGCTTTGACGGATGTCATCAGTCGAGTCGAAGACGGTGAGACGCTGTCGGACAGCTTTGCACGTCACCCTCGTATTTTTTCCGAGATGGCCATCAACATGTCACGGGCGGGTGCCGAGGGCGGATTCCTCGAGGACGCTTTGACTCGGGTTGGAATCTTCACTGAACAACAAGCGGAGCTGAAGTCTCGTACCATCGGTGCCTTGATTTACCCGGCGGTGCTGGCTGGCATTGGAACGATTGTGGTCGCCGGATTGCTGATCTTCTTTGTGCCAAAATTTGGTGAACTGTTCCAACAGCTTCGAGACCTCGGGGAACTTCCAGCGGTCACCGATTGGCTGCTTGCGTTTTCAAGTTTCCTACGGCGGTTTGGCTGGATGCTAGTGATCGCAGCGGGCTTCGTGTGGGTCGCGATACAAATGCAGCTAAACACCGAAAAGGGACGCGAGTTCGCCGACCGGATAAAAATCAAGGTTCCCATGATGGGCAAGATCTTCTTAGACCTTGCGGTGGCTCGATTTTGCCGAGTCCTAGGAACACTATTAAAAAACGGGGTGCCGATTTTAACGGCACTCGACATCAGTCGAGACGCCACAGGAAACCGAGTTCTCTCGGCCGCAATCGCGAAAGCGTCTGAGAACATCACCTCGGGAGAATCCCTCTCACGACCGCTGGAACGGTCGGGGCATTTTCCTCAAAACGTGACCGAAATGATCACGGTCGCCGAAGAGTCCAATACGCTCGATTCGGTTTTAGTAAATATTGCCGATGGCTTGGAAAAACAAACGATCCGTCGGCTCGATTTGTTTGTTAAATTGATCGAGCCATTGATGTTGATGGTGATGGCAGGAATTATTCTGATTGTGGTTGTTGCACTGCTGCTACCGATCATGAAAATGGGAAATGTCCTGCAATAACCCCATGTTTGAATCGAACTAACTAAATCTTCCGCACCAGCGGACTAAACTAGAACTGACCTACTGATTGACGCCCGCATGAGGGCAATTTACTCCGGAGATTATTTGATGCATTCTTCTCTCAAACGCCGTCCCCACCGCTCAATTCAACGTGGTGGTTTCACCCTTTTGGAACTGTTGCTGGTCATGGCCATCCTTGTCGTGCTGGCTTCGCTTTCGACCTTTGCCATCCTGAACCTACGGGACAGCACTTCGCAACAAGCAGCTCAAGTCCAAGTTGAAACATTAAAAGACGCTTGCACGATGTTCAAGCTTAGCGTTGGCAGATTCCCGAACAGCTTGGACGATTTGCACGCGTTGCCCAGCGGCATGACCCCAGCAGAGTGGGGCGGTCCTTACCTTGACGAACCGGTCAACAACGATCCGTGGGGCCGGCCGTACAACTACGCACCTAACAACGCCTCGCAGACGGTGCGAGTCACCTCCAACGGCCCTGATGGCCAGCGGAACACCGGCGACGATGTACCGCAAGCGAGCCAGTGAT
>CAZLYM010000008.1:23694-26142 GCA_964563475.1 uncultured Pirellulaceae bacterium | reverse complement strand
TCCTGTTCTATCCCGATGGAACTTCTCAAGATGCTCGGCTGACACTGCAAAATGAGGACGGTCGTTTGATCGACGTGGCGTTGCGAGGCCTAACAGGAATCGCATCCGTACAACCTCGAAACGAGGTTCGACAATGATGACCGCAAGAAACAAATCGAGAAATCGCGGCCTGTCTCTGCTGGAGGTCATCCTTGCTCTGGCAATCTTAGGCATTTCGATGTCGGCGATCAGTCAATTGTTCTTCCTTGGCTCCCGCAGCGCCTCGCAAGCCACCTTGCGCAACGAGGCGAACATTCTGGCCGACACCAAAATGGCGGAACTCGTTGCGGGGATTCTGGAACCTCAAAGCACCGGAGCGACTCCGATCCCAGAAGCGCCAGGCTGGGTTTACGCCGTCAGGATTGACGACGGAGACCAACCAGATTTGCTGGTGGCAACGGTGTCTGTGCAAACGATAGGCGATCAGGTCCCCGTCTCGCTTTCGATTACTCGCTTCCTCTCTAGGCAAAACTCGGAGGATCAGTGACACGGTGCCTTACAAATCGATCGGCCGATAGACCTGCTTACACGCTTTTGGAAGTCTTGCTGGCGCTCGGCCTGACCGTTGTGATCTTCTCCATGATCGCTGCCGGCATCCGAGTCCACTTGGTCTCGATCGCTCGCCAACAGCTGAAGATTGAACAGCGTCAGATTGCTCGTAACTTGCTAACCACGATTGGAACGGACATTCGATCCGCCGTCCTATACCGAGCCACCGATTACTCCGGGCTGGAAAACATCCGCGCTACAGAACTTCTACAGGGCGCTGGCGGCACCAGTGGTGGAGGTGGTGGCGGCCTTACGGTGCAAGACTTAATTGACGATCCGGAGGGCGCCGCTGCAAGGGAAGCGGCCGGAGAATTCGAGCAGAACGACGAAGAGGATGAGGATGAGGAAAACAATTCGAACGACGAGGACGACGTCGACGAAGAAATTGAGGGATTGATTCAGGAAGAGGACGTATCCTACCGACCCGTGCTGCGAGGCAATGAAGCGTCGATTCAGTTTGACATCAGCCGCCTGCCGCGACTCGATCAGTATCGCTCCTTCGGAGCCGGCGGTGGCGAAGCGATTAACGCCACTCCATCTGACATCAAATCAATCAGCTATTTTTTTAGTAACTCGCCTGCGCCCAACGAAGTGTTAGTGCCGCTGGACGCGTCGATTGCACAAGGCGGTTTGTATCGACGCGAACTCGATCGAGCGGTCGCTGCCTTTGCCGAGCTCGATGGATTGAATACTTCCCCCGATTCCGCGTCCCGACTACTGGCTCCTGAAGTCGCTTCCATTCGGTTTCGCTACTTCGACGGGGTTGATTGGTGGACCGAGTGGGACTTTGACGAACAAGGCGGTTTGCCAACCGCCATCGAGATCCGACTGACGATCGACCCGACTCGTACCGTTGCTAGAATTGCCAACGATGCTGCCCAAGCTCAGGCAACGTTTTATCGCAGCGTCGTTCACCTTCCGCTCTCTGAAATACGTGAGGAAGAAAATGAATAGCTCAACCAGACAGCTCAATTCAATTCGACGGCCCGGACGCCTCCGTCAGGATCGCAGTGGCTTAGTGCTGATTGTGGTGTTGGTGACCGTGGTCATTCTTTCGTTGTCCGCATACACCTTCACCGCGCTGATGCAGACGGAAGAAGAGGCGGCACGTTTGATTACTCGCCGAGTGCAATCAAAATATCTGGTCGATTCGGGCGTTGACTACGCGCGGCAGTTTCTGGCCAGAGATGAAGCATCGATTCGCGAAGTCGGCGGTCGTTGGGACAACGCGGATCAGTTCCAAGGCGTTCCCGTTGCCGCCAACGTTAACGACCCTAACAACATTGGTGCGTTCACCTTGATCTGTTCCAACTTAGATGATGAAGCGAACCCGGAAGGTTTTCGCTACGGCTTGATCGACGAAAGCAGCAAAATCAACTTGAACGTGCTGCCGTTCTGGGATGAACGAATCAACGTTCGCGACGAAGTCCTGATCGCGTTGCCCGGCATGACCGAAGATGTGGCGGACGCAATACTCGACTGGCTGGACGCCGACGATGAGAGTCGTGACTTCGGAGCCGAGAGTGACTACTACCGTTCGCAGTCGCCTGCCTACGAGGCGAAGAATGGACCGCTGGACAGCTTGGATGAATTGTTGCTCATTCGCGGTGTCACGCCCGAGCTACTGTTCGGCTTGGACACAAATCGAAACGGAATTTTGGATGAATCGGAAGCCACCGGAGCCGGCGTTTCCTCTCTAGACGCCAACATGACACTTGGCTGGGCGAACTACGTCACGCTTTACAGCAACGAATCGAATTTGAACGCCGATCAACTGCCTCGAATCAATATCAACGATGACAATTTGGAGCAACTTTTCGACGATCTGAGAAGTCGCTTCGACGAAAACTGGGCGAACTT
>CAZLYM010000008.1:19693-23594 GCA_964563475.1 uncultured Pirellulaceae bacterium | reverse complement strand
CACCCGACATGGCTATGGGCCGAGGGTGCCCCGTTGATCCCGATAGTCAGCGACGCAACCACGATGAGCAGCCTTTTGCCGTACATCTGTACCGGTGGTGACGTGTACCGGGCCGAGATCATCGGTTTTTTTCCCGATGGGATTGGAACTTCTCGGGCTGAAGGGGTGATAGATACTATTGCAGCACAGCCAAGGCTACTATTCTGGAGAGACAAAAGTCACCTTCCCTCCGGTTACTCCGTCGACGTGCTGGGCATTGGCCTGACACGATAGCTCACACCTCTAAACCAACCCGAACTGAACCGAAAAACCTACGCCTCACTCTATGTCAATCATCGCCTTCGAATTCGACGACTCCACCCTTCGCGCGGTAGTTGGAAAACGCCCCAACCGCCAGTTTCGGGTAACCGGTACGTTCGAGTTTTCGATTGATTCAGATATTGAATCAACGGGGCAGAAGCTCAAAGAGCAACTTCAAAACCACGACATCAACAAAGCCGATGCGACGGTGGTCTTGAGTCGTTGGCAAACGGAAATTCGAGAGATCACCGTCCCGCCTGTTCCCGACGACGAGCTACCGGACTTGGTTCGGTTTCAAGCCAAGAACGAATTCATCTCGCTGACCGAGGAATGGCCTCTGGATTACATCCGCTTGGATCAGCCGGATGACGGTCCACATCGTGTGCTCGCTGCGGCGGTTTCTCCACAGATGATGGAAAAGATCAGGGCGATTTGCCAAGCAGCCGAAATCACGCTGAAGCATGTCGTGTTGCAGCCACTTGCCATCGTTAACTTGATCGTAAACGGTCACGATCCAAACAACCAGCGTTCACGCAATCTGGATCAATTGTTGATTCGGTCTTCGTCCGATCGTGCCGACCTGTCAATCGCGGTGGACGGCAAACTCAAGATCACTCGTTCCATTCGCTTCGCTGCCGATGCAACGCCCGAGAAACGAGCGTCCCTGTTAATTAGTGAATCACGACGGACACTGGCCGCCGCCAGCCCAACTCTTGATACCCCGATCAAACACGCGACCGTACTGGGACACGAAAAGCGTTTTAAAGCGCTGGGCGGAGACCTTTCCAAAGGGCTGGGCTTTACCGTCGACTTCGTAGACGGATTCCAACTGCTCCCGCTGTCTTCTCAATTCGAGCGTCCGGAGCAGACTGCCAGTTTCGCGGCCTTGCTTGGCTCATTGGCTTCGGAGCAATCGGGCACCAAACACCTGATGGATTTGCTTTCGCCCAAGCGAGTCGTTATTCGCCACCCCGAGCGAAATCGATGGTTGGCGATTGCGGGCATGGCTCTGGCTGCGTCTTTGCTGATGATAATTTTCGGTTGGTCCAGTCTATCTAAACAACACAAAAAAATCGACGAACTAACCCAAAAACTTGACCGAATCACTGACAGCAACGCGGGTAAAGGCAACCGACCGGGAGTCGACCAGATCATCGGTGAAGTTGGAGAGATCGACCAATGGAAACTTCACGACGTCAATTGGCTAAGCGAGCTAAAACAACTGAGCGACCGGATGCTGACTCCTGATGATATTATTGTCAATAACTTGCGTGTCAGTGCCGGGCGAGGCATTGCTCAGTTGAACATGAACAATCGCGTAGCAAGCATTGAAAAAGAGAACGATCTGTTCGCCTCCCTTGGTCCCCGCCCTTACGAGGTGAACAACAAACGCTCTAAATCAGAGCCGAACAAAGACTATCCGCTGGGACACGATTTATCAGCGTCGTACTCACCAGATTTGGAAGCGTTGGTCCAACGAGTCAACGTGCAGGCTGCTGAATTCCTTGAAAAGCAGCAACAGTCACAACAGCAACAAGTCATCACTGCCGAGGAACCACGGTAGCCTTATTTTGACCGGGGCGTCTGCAATGCCGAACGCCCACTCAAATGGCACTGAACACGTAAACCGTCCATGTTTGAAAACCTCTCACAACGCGAAAAAATACTGGCCGCCCTCGTGGGGTCGCTCGTCCCGCTTGCGCTGTTGGTGATGATAACGATCTGGTTTTTTGGCCAGCAAAAAGATCGCAGCACCAAAATCGACGCTTTGAAGACGCAGATCAAAGCCGAGCAGCAACGCATGACCGAAGCACTCGATGCAAACCAGCGACGTTTGTATTATCGAAGTGTCAGCTTGCCGTCCAACTTTCAAGATGCCAGCAATGACTACCAGCAGTGGCTCAAGCACTTGGTACGAGTCGATGTTGGTATGGCCTTTGACGCCATTGATCGACGCCATCCCACGAAAATCAAGTTCAACGGAAACGTGATCGGCCTGACGGAGTCTTTTAACTTGAGAGCCACAACCGACCTAGAACAGTTGGTCGATTTCCTGACCAAGTTTTATCAACTTGATTTGCTACACCGAATCAGCTCGCTCGACCTAGTTCCCAAGGCCAGGGGCTCGTCGGGCGAACTTTCCTTGACGGTCCGAATCGAGGTACTTTCCCTAGTCGATGCCGCTGCCGATGAAGACGGAAAATTCATTGAACAGTTTCGTAAATTGGAGCTAACCGCTGACGACTATCGAAACGCGATCGTCAACCGGAACATTTTCGGCCCGGCCAACAACTCGCCTACCCTAACCGTTAGCAACAATGGGAACTACTACTCGGACAAAGATCTTAAAATCAAGATCAGCGGCAAAGACGCAGACAACAATCAGAACTTGATCTTCTCCCTCGTAGATCCTCCAATTGAATCGGCGACGCTGGAACAGAAAAACCCAAGTGATAAACGTGTCTTCCTAAAAGCTCCACCGCAGCCCGCAGGCAACTACACGTTCAAAGTTCGTGTCACCGACGATGGCTTCCCGCCAAAGTCCTTTGAACAAGAATTCAAAATCACAGTCAAAGAAAAGGTTGCCTCAAAGACACCAACGAAGAAACCAACCAAGCCGGATTTCAAAAACAGTAAAGAAACCAGAATCACGGCGATCGTCAAAGACAGATCAGGGGCTTGGGAAGTCTGGATCAACGTCCGGCTCAAGGGAGAAAAGCACAAACTAAAAGTCGGCCAATCATTCAAGCTCGATGGAGCAAAGTGGGAAGTAACCTCCATCAAACCTAACCGGGCGACCTTCACCGTCGATGGGGCCACGAAAACGTTTGGGCGGAATCAGGCATTCGACGGATCAGAAAAAACGGCTTTGTTAAACAGATAGCAACGGCCGAACGTTCACTCGCCAATGAAATGAATCATTGTTCGCGAGTGACTCCTTCTCCTCGCGCCGGCGCTTTCCCGATCAGTTCAAGCGTGCCGTTGTCGACTCCACTGCCGCGACGAATGATGTTCTTGTCGTACTGCAAGCCAAATGCTGCGACATTGCCCGAATTTCCTTCGGCAACAAACACCACCGATCGAGCAGGAATTTTCTGGCCCGCCGCACCGCCCGTAAACAAGAACGCCCCGGTCGACATCACATAGTCCTTTTCGCCGGCACGATCTGTCTCAAGGCCAACATTCACGTTGGCAGTATAAATACCGCTGATCTTGCCAGTCCTCGGACTCAGCACCCAACACTGCAGGTTGCCGGTCAAGTGATCCAGAATATAAAGGCCCTCGACCGATTCATCGATGGGCCCCGTCGCTAGGGAAATGCTTTTTCCACGAGCAGCACTGGCCGCCTGAAGCTTCAACGGCTCAAGGTCAATTGCCGGTGTATTCCTTGTCGCCAACATCGATCCCACGACTGCGCCCAAAAGCGAAGTCCCAACGAGTAGCCCGCCGATGACGGACAATGACAAAACTGAGAAACCGTTTGAATTCATTTTAGACATCTTATGATTTTCCTGTTGAGTTGCCCCGTGAACAGATAGCTCTCATGGTACCGCAACTGCATTCTGAAAAGTAGCCGGGATATCAACGTCGCATATCCGTA
>CAZLYM010000008.1:17593-19593 GCA_964563475.1 uncultured Pirellulaceae bacterium | reverse complement strand
GCGCTTTTGGTAATTTTGCAGGAACAAGTAGCACGATTGGGTGTTTGAGTAACCAGAGATCGGATACGATCGGATATACGTCGTCTCCGGAGACACTTTATTCACTGGACACAATATCCTTAAGGTCAATCCACTCATGAACCTGCCTTCCTATGCTGCCAGCGTTTGTTTTTCTCTGTTCATCGTGGCTGCATGTACGCCCCAAGCCCTCGGACAGTCAACTGAACGGCAACAGGGCTCCACGCCTTCCCAAGATCAGTCGCTGGCAAGCGACCAGAAAATCCGCGCACTGATCATCGATGGACAAAACAATCACAGCGCGTGGCCAAAATCCACGTTGATGATGCGGGACTACCTTGTGGAGTCCGGTTTGTTCACCGTCGACATCAAGCGAACTAAGTACACATGGCGAGGCGGCCAAGCCAAGGAGTTCCCACTAAATGACGGCAAGACCTACGAAGATCTTAAAAACCCAAAACCCGATCCCGATTTCGCTCCCGATTTCTCGCAATACGACGTGGTGGTCTCCAATTTCGGTTACAAAGCGGCCGCATGGCCTGAGGCGACTCAAGCCGCGTTCGTGGACTACATGAAAAACGGCGGAGGGTTCGTGACCGTTCATGCCGCCGACAATTCTTTTCCCAAATGGAAAGAGTACAACCTGATGATCGGCATTGGTGGCTGGGATGGCAGAGACAATCGAGACAACTATTTGTACATGGACGACAACGGCGAAGTGGTCATCGATGACTCCAAAGGTCGTGGAGGAAATCATGGCCCTCAAAGCGAGTTCTCGCTTGTGGTTCGAAATACCACGCACCCGATCACCAAAGGTTTACCGGCCGAGTTCATGCATGCCAAAGACGAACTTTACAACTCGCTTCGCGGGCCCGCTGAAAATGTGACGATTCTTGCAACCGCGCACTCTACGGGCAAGAGAGCGACGAACAGGCACGAGCCCATGCTGATGGTGATCGATTACGGGAAAGGCCGAGTGTTCCATTCCACCCTAGGCCACGAGGATTACTCGTTTGAATGTGTGGGCTTCCAAACGACGTTCTTACGAGGAACTGAGTGGGCTGCGACGGGGAAAGTCACAATTCCGATTCCAAAAGACTTCCCAACGCCGGACAAATCCAGCGTTCGCAAGTGGCAGCCCAGCACCGCACCGGCCACCAAATAGAAACCGCCCCGCATGGACGGACGGCAAACGACAACGTTCGAAAGATTCACTCGCTTTTGCAGTGTCAAGATGATCAACAAAATGGTTCTCAATTTGCTGCGGGATGTCAAATCCAGATTCGCTATGTTGTGTTGCTTAGGCGTTCGTTTTCGAACGTGACTCACGACAATTGGACGAAACAATCCCGTCTGCCTAGAATGTATTCCGGCCATTCAGTGGAGATAAATCAATGCCTAACTCGATCACAAAACGTGCAAAAGCAATATACGAACGCAAACGAGAGCAATTTGAAAAAGATCATCTAGGACGGTTTGTTGCGATCGAGCCAGATTCCGGTGATTTATTTCTAGCTGATTCTTTCGACGACGCTGTTGCTCAGGCCGTGGCACGCCACCCAAACAAGGTCAGCCATACAATTCAAATTGGTAAAGAAGCCGCCTTTCACATCGGGCTGATGTCGAAATGAATGGGTTGGTAGATGACGAACTACGAGCCCTGATCAACGTCAAGATTGGGTCGCCAGGTAGAAACAATGCCACAGAAATTGCTGTTTGGATCGATACGGCATTCAATGGCAGCTTGGTTTTACCAGACGCAATGGTAGACAGCCTTGAATTGCCTCAACAGTCGACAGCCGAGGCAATCCTTGCGGGCGGTAAGAAAGTTGAATTAGCCACATTCGGTTGTGACATAGAGTGGTTTGGGAAATCTTACGTCACGCAAATTACAACCAACGCCAGCGAATACGGATTACTCGGTACAATGCTGCTGAAAGATCGGAAGCTTGCTGTTGACTACAAAGCGAAATCAGTCACGA
>CAZLYM010000008.1:0-17493 GCA_964563475.1 uncultured Pirellulaceae bacterium | reverse complement strand
ATGCTGCTGAAAGATCGGAAGCTTGCTGTTGACTACAAAGCGAAATCAGTCACGATCGAGTAAGCCGCATTGATACTGAAATCGACCTCTTGTTTGGACGACTCGGCACTGGATAGGGTTTTTAGACACGCCAGCCAGACATGTACGCAAGTCGAAGCGTTTCCCTATTTTGTTTGAAGAAACCCAAAAACAGATCGAAACTCGGGACATCTGCTATCTATCTAACACGTGACTCAGTGAAATAATCTCAGTGGCTCGACCATCGGAAACCATCATCCCGATTACCTCACCCGAGTCAGCACTCAGGATCGGGCTGCCGTTCCACAAGTCTTGGCCACCACTGAAGCTCGAAACACGCCAGACGTTTTCTCGATCGAGCGCAATCTGTTCCCTGCTGATCGGATGATGAACGAACAGCCCACTTGGGGCACCGACCGGCCGGCGCACCGCAATCAAGGGCTGATTTTCAATGCCCACGGCACTCAATTCCTGCCACGGAAGACGAACGGAGCCTTCGATCGGAAGCAATAGAATCGGAACCGTCGATTCGCTTGCCTGCTCGCTTGCTGACAAAGCCACAAGGTCTTCAAACAATCGCTTGGCAAACTGCTCGTCAGAAAATCCATCGATTGAAATACTCTTGGCCGAGGGAGTCTCCGAGCCAAAATCAGTCAGAATATTTCGTGGAATGACGAGTCCATTCTGGCCGGAATTCATTTTTACAGGAATCGCATTGGCCAAACGAGTCACCTCGCGATTGCCCAATAGGCCAAATCGAGTCGTTTCAATCACCAGCGTGACGGCTCCCTTCAGATCCACCGTTGGCAGTCGAATTTTGTTCGCTTGATCGAGCCATTCGTCTTTCGGTTGCTTGTTAAGAGCAAACACTTGTCCAGGTGTCACCTCTGTACCACCATCACCAACAGTCAGAAACGAAACACCACCCCGCGCAATCGTTTCCAACGAATCGGTATCCAACGACAAACCATCTCGCAAGCTGAAGTCCACATCGATCCCGCTATTGGCCCAGAACCGAGACTTGGACGTTACCAGTCGTTCGTGAGGATGATTGATGACCGCTTGAAAATTGACATGCCTCGCGTCATCCGAAAGACGCACGTCCAGAATCTTTCCGACCGCAAAGCCACGATAGGTTACGGCCGAACCCGGATTTACTCCAAACTGTTCGTCGGCCTGAAATACGATCTCAGTGCCGCGTCGTTCGCCTGAACGCTGCGGAGGTTCAGCCAAACCTTCAAATTCGCAAGGCATGGATTCAAGCGTCAAAGAATCCGGCTCCACCGCAATGTACTTTGGGCCGACAGCCGTTTCCAAACCCGACACGCCAGTCAAAGCCAATTGCGGACGCACAATCCAGAATCTCGCACCGTTGGTTAACAACCGTTTCGCAGCGGATTGGTCCATCATTACATCGACATCAACGCCATCCTCACCACCAAGATGAATGTCTCGCACCGTCCCGACATTGATTCCGCGATAACGGACCGGATCGCCCTCATGAAGTCCGTGACCATCAGGAAAATGGATTGAAATTTGAGTGCCGGGCTTTGGCATCGTCCACCACGCTAGCCCCGTTGCCAACAATAAGGCCAACACTGTCAAAATCCAGAACTTTGACTGCCACAAGCCGCGCTTGTTGGAAACGATCGCCGTCGGCAAAGTTTTTTGGTCGACGGTCGTTGAATCAGAATTCTCAGTGGGTGTCGTCATCGCCGTCCCAGATCAAATGAGGGTCAAAAGAAATCGATGCAAGCATGCTCATTGCTACGCACATCACAAACGCGATTACCGCCGGTCCAAGATGAAACTCAACCATGTCTCCCAGCTTGACCAGCATCACTAGAAACGCCAACAGCATGACATCCATCATGCTCCACTTGCCAAGATGTTCCATCATCCGCAGCGTGAAGGCCTTATGCTCGCGATGAAGTAGCTCGAAATAGCTCAACTCCAGCAACAGAACAATTTTGACCAACGGGAACAGAATCGAAAACAGAAAGACCACGCCCCCAACGAGCCATGCTCCGTGCTGGAACAGTTCGATCGTCCCGGACAGGATACTCGATTGGTGCGAGTGCCCCAGTTGTTCGATCCGCAAGATCGGCAGCAAGACCGCGGGCCAAAACAGCACCAGTGCCCCCATCGCAGCGGCAGCAGTCCGACTGGCTGATTTAGCACGAGCGTTTTCATCAGCGAATCTGCTTCGACACCGCGCGCATGATGCCACCTGATTTTTGGAAATCGGCGGCACGTGCTGGATCAACCCGCAGCAGTGGCATGACTTGAGATCACTCATGCCACCAATTTAATCGTTTTGGCAACCACGACAAAGGCGACAACAGAAAAACGACCCGTTAACCCTGTTAGCCCCACTCGCACAGCGAATCGACGTAGGCCGCTGAGCCATCGGTGAGCCAACCATCCAACTGAGCTTGCTCTTTCAATTGCTGGCCTCGCTGAATCGGCACAACGATGAAACCGCTGCTGACATCGTCCAACGCCGACATATCGCTCCATAGTTTCTCAAACTGTGAAACCGGGTAGACGTCTTCCTGCCCGTTACCCCAACGCTTTTTCACGTCCTTGATCGTGATGTAGGTCGGCATTCGTTGGCTTAGCTCACGCACTGCCCGCTCGACCTTCTGCTCGTCAGCTAGGTCAGTTCGAGTCAGCTTGAACACGCTCAGCAGTGCATCGATATCGATCCACGTCGTCATGCTGTTGTAGTAAGACAGGTTGAATTCGTCTTTCTCGCGCGGCATCGCAAGGCCTTCCAACAACCGGGGCCGTCCATTGACTCGGGCCAGTCCACCGCCGCGATCATCCAATCGTCGAGTAATCACTTCAAAGTTCAAGCATTTCTTGCTGACAATATGTTGCCCCAGCAACCCCGGATCAATATTGGCTCCAAGGGTATCGATGTTGTGCAACATCAGGTACTGAAGCTGTGGTCGATCGTCCAACATTTTCTTCAACACACCGTTACGCAACATGTTAGGGAATTCGTACCAGTGCCCGACCGGGTGCAAACACTGCGACGGCAGGTTATCACGATAGTCGCCGCCTTCTCCCATGCTGCGAGCCCAACCGATCAACGCCGACCGCAAACTCTCTCGCATCTTTTCCTGCTGTTCATCCAGTTTCTGCTGCGGCATCTCGCTCCACGCAAACTGCAGGTCGCGAGCCATTGGGATCATTCGCAGGCCGACATAGCGACCGGGCGACAGAGCAATGTCGGAATCCGCATAGCCATAATTTTTCACCTGCTGCAGCTGATCAAGGATCGGCCCATGAGTCATGTACCCGGTTGTGATCACATGAGGAACTGCGGCCCCAAACGTTGACGAAACTTTGCGGCTCTTAGCCAGATGAGTCTCGATGAAACTTCGGTAGCCACCCGAAAGCTGGCAGAACGGGTGCAATCCCTTGACCACACCGGCCCCCTGAGTCCAGCGACTTCCGACGCCCGCCGCCAGCGTCACAACGCCGACCTTTCCGTCACGGATCGCCGCTTCCCCCACCGCCGTCACGTCCGCCGGCAGTCCCGCTCGCGCGTCGACTAAGTCGTCAGGTTTCACGTCGGTGATCGCGGTGTTAAGCGGCAGCCGATTCTGAGCCATCCCATAACGCCCGGACTTTAAATCAGTGCGAACCTGTTCGTGTAGTTCGTCATCGAAGCCCATCCGGATCAGCAACTCGTCAAGCGATTCGACTTTCACACGATCAGATTTTCGGCCGGGCAACACACTTTCGAAAAGCTTCTGGAAAGTATCCGACGCGCCCTGATTGCGGAAATCGGTGCCCAGTTGCTCCAGTTCAAATCGCGACGCCATCGACAGTTCATGAGCCGGTTCCTTCAACCACTGCGGCAGCATCATGATGTAGTAACTGTCCGGCATTCGCGTCACGCCTTCGCGATCAAACGAACCCCAACTACCTCGATCGTTGATCTCAAAATCGTAAACGACCGGGTCCATCGCAAACGGTAACCGTGTCTCCATCTGCCGTTTCGTTTCCACCATCGTGGTTTGCAGCCACGCCTGAGCCTCTTTTTTCACGGCGGGGTCGAAGATGAACCCCATTCCGCCGCCGGCCATACCGCCCAGCATCCAGAATCCCCAAAACTGGTCACCGTATTTGTCTTC
The DNA here is from genome assembly GCA_964563475.1 of uncultured Pirellulaceae bacterium. Classification (GTDB taxonomy): domain Bacteria; phylum Planctomycetota; class Planctomycetia; order Pirellulales; family Pirellulaceae; genus Mariniblastus. The sequence continues at coordinate 13,327 of CAZLYM010000008.1, read as the reverse complement.
ACATTGTTTGACCAACGTGTTGGTGAACAGGTTGGTGCACCACGGGATAATTTTTTGCAGCGGTCCAAAGAAATTCTGGTGTGTCAGTCGCCCAACAGCCTTGATATCGCCCTGATTGAGAGCAACGACGATTTGGTCGAGGATCTTGATCGCTTCCTGACGAGCTTCCCATTCCACGGGCGAACGCAGCAAATACTTTTCGGTCACCATTTCAAGAATCGGGCCGACGTTCTGAGCCATTCCTCCATGAACCAAGATCAGGCTATCCTGAAGTTTCTGCCGTGTGTCTGCCGAAATCTCATCCAGTGAAAAAACGGTGTGTTGCGGCAGCAAACGTCCACGACTGACACCGAATTCGGGATCGTCCTCCGTCGCCACGGCGCCTTCGATCAGTTTGATGCCGGGCCAAACGCCACCCGAGTCCTGCCAGCCTCCGCCAGAGCCTCCGATCCATTCGCCAAGAATCGCTCGAGCCGCAATAACCCGACGCTCAGCCTCGTTCAGTTCACCATCGAGCGACGACACCTGCCCCGTAGCACGCATGCACATCGAGATCAACGATCCTAGCAGATTGGTCGATACCGCCAATCGCGACCCTTTCGGAATGTCGTTCACCTTGCTAACAATTTCCAAGCCGACGCCGGGCCGACCAATAACTCGTTCAAGCAGCGACTCCATCGATTGTCCGCAACCTTCCATTCCGGGCGGAACGATTCCAGCCGCGATGACTGCCGCTTTCAACAACCCCAGATAATCACGAGCGAAATCAAAGACCTCTTCGATCGAAGTTACTTCGGCCGACGCTTTCAAATCCAGACTGATCAGTCGCAGCACCGGACGATCAATCACTCGCAGATAGCATTCGATGGGTGGCTGAGGCTGATCGTCACGTCCTGTCACGCCAAGATTGATCGAGGCGTTGATCACGCGAGCGCCGGCGGGATAATCCATCCCAAGGAAAAAGATATCGCTCCAACCGCTGTGGGAGAAATCCATCCGAACGGCAGTCGTCTCCGAGAGAATCGGAAATAGCGGGCTGTCTTTCTGTCGAACCAACAAATCCTTGTGCAGCCGCAACGGATGATCTGCCGGGTGACCGGCCCGGAACATCCACTGATTACCGCGAACAGTACGTACGCTTTTGCGAACTTGATCGGCCAGCGTTTGAAATGCCAACTGGTGATACGCATGAGCCAACGCGCTGGCCAGCCCGTCACTGGGGCCATCGACCGCTTGTTTTTCAAGCAGCGAATTGATCGCTTCCACGAATCGCCGATCCAACAGGCGTCCATAGCTGTCAAATGGAATCAGGCCCGGATCTTCGTTGGCCAGAAATGCCGGCACATGATGCCGATAAATCCCAGCCAGAAAAAACAGGCAACGCACGCGGTGGTAAAGGTTATCAGCAGCACGCCAAAACCCATCTAACGCTTTAGCGTGAGACAACAATTTTTCAAGATCTGCCCCTTGGCATAGCTCGTCCAAGGAACGATTTCTGACCGCGTCATCTTCCAAGAGAATCGTCGCAATCAACGGATTTGTAGCAGTATTATTCACGTTCACGATCGCCACTACCTTCCATTGCCGACAGTTGAACTGGTTCCCGGTTGAGCAGCAACCAAGTCAAGCAACTCGGTGAGTACTTCGTCTCGATCTTTTCCGGACAGCGCTAGCGCCATCTGCGACTTCAGCAAGCCGTATTTCACTCCGATGTTGTAACGTCGTCCTTTAATCTCCATCGCCAGATAACGCTCACGTTTTGAAAGTGTGTCTAGGGCAGGGGACAACTGAATTGTTTCTCCCGCTGGAGCATCGTGAATCATCTGCTCCAACAGGTCCATCACCGTCGGCGTCAGCACATGCATTCCGGAAAGACACAGGTAATGACTGGCTCGAAGGCCTGCCATGTTCAGATCCTGTTCGGCCAATGTCGGAGTCGGCTTTTCCAAAACCTTGGAGATCTCATACAGATCGTTGCCGGCCCCAGTTCGCCGTCCTCCAATCGCCCCAAAGTAAGGCAGGAGAGTTTCGCGCGTCGCTTGCACACCCGATACGGCACAAGCCTCCTGATTTGCAAGCGTCACCAACTGCTCGGCACAGCCTTCATCGCGTTGACTGATGTAGACGTGATCTCCAACAAGGTGCAGAAACGAGTCGGTGCCAACGAAATCTTTTGCGCGATACAGTGCGTCGCCGTAGCCACGGGGGTTATCCTGCTCAATAAACGTCAGCCGATTCGCGTGCTCGCCCGCGGCTTTCTCGTAGTTAGCCGCTTCCCCTGGACAGATCACGACACAGATTTCCTCGACCCCCGCGTCAACGGCTTCGTCGGCGATCAGTTGCAATGCCGTCTTTGGCTCGCCCTGTTGATCGACAAGGTTTTGTAGCGGTAGCGATTTTTCGGCAGGAGAAGCTGCCGTAACAACGGCTCGGCGAATACTCATGAGTCCAGATTCTGATTCAAGAAGAAACGAGTTATGTTCACTAGCCTGTCATGAAATCTTCTTTCAAATCACCCCAGAATGGTGAGGAAGTTTTAGGGCAATCTGGGGCAGGCAGGCTGGTAGTCCACCAGTTTATCTCATTCGCTGAAATACTCGATCCGTAAATCTCCTGACGCCGTCGCGAATCCTCGGGTTTGCCGCTGAGAAGCCACAACTCTGGATCTTTTCGATTTGCGCGACCGGTACAATCGATAAATTCGGCTATTCTCAAGCGGCCAGAATTCTTAAGCTATTCGGGACTCGGTTGCGGCTTTTTCGGCAACCATTGAAAACTAAACAACTGCTGGAGTGATTTGGGATGGGAATTGATTTTAGTGCCCCGTTTAGCTTGGAGGCCCTGTTCACCCTTGGGATGCTGATCGTCCTGCAGGCCGTGCTTGGATTCGACAACCTGTTATATATTTCGCTCGAGTCCAAACGAGTCAAAAAGGACAAGCAATCATTCGTTCGGAAAACAGGAATTGGCCTAGCCATTATTTTAAGAATCGTCCTGCTGTTCGTCTTATTGATCGCCATTGGAAAGCTTCAGGCACCGTTTTTTGAGTACGGACTTGATCCTGTTGCGGCTCATGTGGAGCATGATGACCACGACCATCCTGAAGGTGAGACGACTGCGTCAGATCACGACGACGCCGAAGACCACCAAGAAGATGAAGCAGACGCTGGCCATCACCAACTGAGAACGCCCAACGAAGAAGGCAATATTATCGCCTGCTCTTTCAACGTTCACAGTTTGATCACTTTACTGGGAGGCATCTTCATCATCTACACCGCGTTCAAGGAAATCACTCACATGCTTTCGGTGCATGATCTAGACGAACATGGCAAAGATTCTCGCCAACGAAGCGTCGCGTTGACGATCGCGTGGATCGTGCTGATGAACTTGGTGTTCTCTTTCGACAGTATCCTCAGTGCGATTGCGTTGACACACAATGTCTGGGTCATGTCACTGGCGATCATCACCAGTGGTGTGCTGATGATTGTGATGGCTGACACAGTGTCCGAGTTCTTACAAAAGAACCGGATGTACGAAGTCCTGGGCCTTTTCATCCTGCTGATCGTTGGCGTGATGCTGGTTTCCGAGGGTGGTCACTTGGCTCACATTCACCTGTTTGGAAACCCAATCTCACCAATGGCCAAATCGACTTTCTATTTTGTGATTGCAATCATGGTCGCAGTCGATGTGATCCAGACTCGTTACCAGAGAAAACTGCTGGCTCAACGCAAACACGAAGCGGAAGCCCACAAGGAAGCCCACGCTTAACGCAAATGGCAGAGTAAAACTCACCAGCAAATCGAAGAAGTCTGTCGAAGTTTCGATATCCTGCACGGTAGGTTTAAACTTGGCCTCTGCCTAAGAATCCGTTCGCGCAAAAAATAAGCCTCGTGCGTAATTTACGCACGAGGTTTATTTCAGATTTGAATTGACGAGGGCGATTAACTGCCGGTTGCGGCCGTCGTGGTCGCTGCTACCGCTGTCTGAGATTGCGTGAAGCCGTTAACGTGCTCCGAGATATTGGTCGCATACTCGGTAGCCACCGGCAACCAAGTTGGCATTGTCTCAACAGCAAACATGACAAAGAGAATCATTCCCGCCGCAAATATAAATTGAAACAGGGATCGAATCGCATCACGATTCTTTTGGTCTCGATAAGCCTTAAGCTCTTGTTTAACCGATTGGTTCCAGTACTCTTCAGTCGATAGCTTTTCGTAGGTGAACATAATTTTTCTCGTCAATTGAGCCCGTCTCATCACAGGCATTTTCAAATCGTTAGAGTCCGTCGGAAGTGACTCGATGATCTGCCATATCGCAACGGCCATGCCAATCACTGAAAAGTACAAAAACTCTCGCGTTTTTGCACTTTTCAAGATTACGACGTTGATTCCCGGCAACATCAAAAGCCTCCATCGTTGCGAAATTGCAAACGGATGCATTCTTCCAGCATCATTCGGCACGCTTCCTCGCAGCACGCCCAACCAAAACCGACAAAATCAATGCTTCCCGATCAACGACTTCATTTCGCTCCACGAGCGCGTGTTGGCAACATCAGCTGCTGTTAAGCCACCGCGACGAGCCTGCTTGATGCCAAACCGAATATCATCTAGCCCAGCCACTTTATGAGCGTCCGTGTTGATCACGATCGGGATACCAAGCTGCTGCGCCGCCGCTAGATGCACATCATGCATGTCCAGCCGTCGTGGATTCGCATTCAGTTCCAGCAACTTTCCGTGCTCCGCCGCCGCTTCAAAAACGGCATCCATGTCTACGTCATAGGGTTTTCGCTTGTTGATCAATCGACCGGTCGGATGAGCCACCATGCAAACGTGCGGATTGGCAATCGCCCCGAGAATTCGATCGGTAATCTGGTCGCGTGGCTGTTTCTGTCCGTAGTGCAAGCTGGCGATGATCCAGTCGCCCTGAGCCAACACGTCATCCGGCAAATCCATGTCACCGTTTTCCAAAATGTCGCACTCGATTCCCTTGAGCACCAGAAAGTCATCCTTCGAGCCGGCATTGAAGTCGTCAATCACCTGCCATTGAGCCAGTAGCCGATCACTGTTCAGGCCGTTGGCCATCGTGACTCGTTTACTGTGGTCGGTGATCGCGATGTACTTCAGGCCTCGCTCTTTCGCAGCCGCGACCATTTCCTCGATCGTATTTTTTCCGTCAGTGGCGACCGTGTGCATGTGCAAATCGCCTTGCATGTCGTCTCGAGTGATTAGGCTTGGCAGTGAATTCGCTTCGGCATACTCAAACTCTTTGCGAGCCTCCCGCAACTCCGGTTCGAACCATGGCAGCCCCAATGCGGCGTATACGTCTTGCTCCGTCTTCCCAGCGATAGAAGGTTGCTTCTCGGCTTCTTCGATTGGCTGACCATCCTTTTCCGTTTGAAAAACGCCCCACTCGTTAATCCGCAGACCGATTTTCTTGGCTCGGCCACGCACCTGAACATTGTGATCTTTGGATCCCGTGAAATATTGCAGCGCCGCTCCAAATGACTCGGCCGGAACAACTCGCAAGTCCACTTGAAACTCGCCCTCCAATCGCACCGACATTTTGGTTTCGCCCCGCGCGATCACCGAGACGATCTCAGTAAAGTCACCGAAGTAATCCATGACTGCTGTGGCGTCGTCCGAGTCCACCAGTAAGTCCAGATCGCCCACCGTTTCTTTACCCCGTCGGTAGCTCCCTGCAAATTCCAATCGTTCAATCGCTTGACAACCATCCATGTGATCACGCAACCGAACCACCAGCTTGTCTGCCGACGCCCAAAGAATGCGTTCGTTTGCCGCAGCAGCGATTGCTATCCCCTCAAGGATCGCCAGTTCCGTTTTGGCACCAAATTTGGGCAACGTCTGAACCTGATTTGCTTCACAGGCTGCCTTCAGCATGTCCAAGTTTTCGATATTCAGATCATTGTAGAGCGTTGCGGCCTTCTTCGGGCCCAAACCGGGCACGTTGAGCAAGTCCAGCACCGACTCGGGGACCGTCTCCAAGATCTCGTCCATTTGAGAAAGACGACCTGTCTCAATCAGTTCGTGACATTTCTCGGCAACGCCTTTGCCGATCCCGTCCAGCTTCGTCAGATCAGAACCTGACTCAACCAGCGACGCGACCGCCTGAGGCAAGTCACGAATCACACGCGCTCCGTTGCGGTAGGCTCGCAAACGAAAAGGGTTCGATCCGGTAATTTCAAGCAGATTGGCTAACTGCTCCAGCGTGTTTGCAATTTGTTCATTGTTCATGGCAAGATTCTATCGCCGCAGCTAAAGACGCTGTAGCCCGGCGCGCGTTCGACTAAATCCGGCTGTTTCTGGTCTGGCAAAAATCAAGGCATACCTAAATACGAATCGCTTGTGGGCTATGCCTGCGAAAACTAATCGTGGTTTATTGTTAAGTTGCAAATCAGCCGCAAACGGCTATGTTAGGGTGGGAGTTGAGGCAGCCGTTAGCACTGTTTAGCACACAATGATTTCCCTTTCGTGACATTATTCTGGTGGAAAACTACTGATGAAAATCCATTTCTGTTTGGCGTTCCTTTCGATCGCTTGCCTGCTGGGCTCGTTCGGTATTGCGACCGGCCAAATAATTATCAGTGACGAGTTTAACGACGGTGATCTAACGACAAATACTAATGGGACCGGAAATGGTTTCGAAGTACTTTCTTTCAACGGTGGCCAGACACCGACGGAGTCGGACGGGATCGCATTCCTTGACCCCGCACCTGAAGGCGCCAATGGAGGCCATCGACACCAGATCAACTCCTTAGATAGTTTCGATGCGGCGAGTTCGACGCCAATCAGAACAACGTTTGTGGTCAATGATTTCGGCCGCAGTGAAACCTTTGGCGGAGAGACAACTCGCTTGTTTGTTGGTTTGAGTCAAGGCATGGGATCAGCAGGAAATGTTGGTGTTACTGCGAATGCCGTGGATGGACTTTGGATTAGCTTTCAGAGTCGTGAAGACTTGAACGGTACCGACAACGGTCAAGGCGCATTGTTCTATATTGATGGCACTGACGTTACACCGTTGGGGACATGGACTTGGGACCAGAGTCTGGTGGTCTGGGATGCTGATTCTGATTTGCGTTCTGACCGAATTGCGACGGATCTGCAGTCTCCTTTAACTTGTGTCCTAACCGTAGCTGCGGATAGCTATGAGCTGAGCTTTTCAGCAGCGACTGGGACTGTTCCAGCGACGGTATCAGGAACATTCTCTGAACTTGGATTAACGAATGATTTGACCACGGCGACAGCCACAGCTGCTTCGCAAACTGATTTGCGAGGGTTGTTTTCGTTCGGATCCGTCACCGTTGAGCAAGTTTCTGATGGTGTGCTCCTCGGCGACTTCGACGGAGACATGGACGTCGATTGTGACGACCTAGATGGCTACATTGGCAACCTAGGTACTGCTGTGGTAGCAGGAAGCCCAGAGGTTACCTTGGATATTGATTTGAATGGCATGCTCACTCTCGCTGACGCCAACACTCACCTCTCTACCTTGGTTTTGGCTGGCAATGGCATCGTCGGTACAGTTGCCGGAGACTTTGACTGTAGCGGAGCCGTGGACGTTTTAGGTGATGCATTTATCTTGGTCGGCAACCTTGGTTCCTCAGTCATTAGCTACACTGACGGCGATGCAAACTTTAACGGAACCGTCGACGTACTGGGCGACGCCTTCATTCTGGTTGGAAACTTGGGAATGTCCAACTCGCAATGAAACTGACATGATGGAAAGAACGCAAGGTGGCCCGCCCCTCGGGCGACGCCCGTTTTTCAAAGTCCTTGATCGATTCTTAAGTGCCACCTGTTTCCAGATTCTGGGAGCAGGTGGTTTTTTTATCCTATCGTCCGACAACCCATGCACTCAAATCCGCGGCATCGCCAACCGAATGGGACATAAGTCATCGGAGTAACCATCTCACCATGGTGACTTTGCAGATTCTCACGCAAAAGAACTTTCGAATGGGAACTTTCGAATGCTTGCTCGGAACCGAAGCAGGGTCCGCGCTAGGTCAGCTGTAGATAGTATTCCGTGCTTGGTTCGTCATTTCGGACAATGACTCCGGTTTTGCATCCAACGTCGCTTCCGCGTAGGCATTTTCCGTTTCCCAAACAATGACTTTGGTCATCTGCAAATCATAACCCTCGATATTTTCAATCAGTTTCGGACTGACTTCTAGGAGCAGATACCGAGCCATGTTTTCAGCGGTCGGATTGCAGGGCAGCTGATAGATCTTATTGGGCTGAACCTGCTCCAGCGCATTGATCGCGTTTTCGTCTTGGTCCCAAACAATGAAGCCGTGATCCCAGTGGTCGTCGATCCATCCCTTGAACAACCGGTTGATCACCGAAAAATCAACGACGCGCCCAAGCCCATCGACTTCCTTACCGGTGACATGGAACTCGACCAGATAGTTGTGACCATGCAAATTGGCACATTTTCCTTCGTGTCCCAACAAGCGATGCCCCGCGCAAAACTGGACTTTTCGCATGACGGTAATACTCACTCGATTCTCCAGTTCAACATTGGCCCACTATAGTGGTTCGGCAGACAAGTCAGGACGCCTTCACGCATTAATCACCAACCCCACACCGTGGTCGATGGCTGACAAAACGCTTCGTGATAGGGCAAGGCAATCACAAAGTATGCGCGGCGGAGAACAAATTGTCCAACCCGCCATTTCCAGGCAGTTTCACAAATACAGCAAAGTCAGGCCGCAAAATCAAGATTGCAGTTTCGGGTTGTTCCGATGCCGATCTCGGTCACGATCCGTTTTCTTCTCCAAATTACGGTTCAGAGCCTCACCAAGGTCGACCCCAGTCTGATTGGCAAGACAAATAAGTACAAACAGCACATCGGCCAGTTCGTCGCTCAGGCCCGACGTATTCTCCCCCGGCTTAAAGCTTTGCTCGCCATAAGTCCGAGACAAAATCCTTGCTAGCTCACCCACTTCTTCCACCAATTGTGCAAGATTCGTCAACTCCGAAAAGTACCGAACGCCAATCTCCTTGATCCAATCGTCGACCTTCCGCTGAGCATCGGCTAAGGTCAAAGACGAACCATCGAATTCCGGAAGAGTCATATTCAAATCAGCCAAGGCGAAGCGAAACAGTTTCAATCAGCGGCGCGGCGAGAATTTCACATCCCAAGCCATCAAAAATCAATCCCAAATGACCGCCAAAATCAGACGGCGGCAAGCTGTGTCCGCTCACCAATTACGGTATGATCGAAGGTAAGCGTCGATTGTCCGCGAAGCGACTCGCTTCGGCAAGTCCGTCATGATCCGCCCGCCAGAACACCAATCGCCGCTCATCAAGAAATGCCCCTATCGTCAGTTGGACACCAAACTATCGTAAAGGGCGATTTCCAATCCGTTTTTCTCATCTCCATAAATTTTGTCAGACCTGATGTCAACTAAAAACATCGTGTTGTGTTTTCCTCTGCAGGAACCTCACGTCGAACAGATACGCGAAACCTCAAGAGACGACTTCAACGTGATCGTTTCCAGCCAGGAATCGATCGGCCGTGACATCTTCGAAGCTGATATTTTCTGTGGGCACGCCAAGACGCCGGTCGACTGGGCCAAGGTCGTCAAGCAAGACCGATTAAAATGGATTCAATCGTCTGCCGCTGGGCTCGATCACTGCCTTGCTCCGGAAGTCATTCAGTCGCCAATCGTTGTCAGCGGATGCTCCGCATTGTTCTCCAACCAAGTCGCAGAAACCACGATGGCGTTGCTAACGGGGTTGGTCCGTCGTCTGCCTGTTTTCTTCCGCGCCCAGCTGGCACGCGAGTACGTCAGACGCCCGACCGACGACCTGCTAGGGAAAACGGTTGCCATTCTTGGCTTCGGCGGCAACGGACAACGAATCGCCCAGGTCCTCCGTCCGATGGTGGGCCGAATTGTCGCCAGTGACTGGTTCCCGGACGCCTGCAAAACGCACGTCGACAGTGGGTTGGTGGATCAAATATTCCCAAATCAGCAAACAGAACAAATGCTCGAAAGTGCAGACGTTGTGATTGTCACGCTACCGCTGTCAGACGCCAATGAGCACAGTTTTGGCGATGCTCAATTTGCGGCCTGCAAAACCGGAGTGTATTTCGTGAACGTCGGACGCGGTTCGGTTGTCCAGCAGGATGCACTGATCCGAAACCTGCAAAGCGGACACGTCGGAGCGGCTGGCCTAGACGTGGCAGATCCAGAACCAATCGAACCGTCCAGTCTCCTTTGGGAAATGGAGAACGTCATCATCACTCCCCATATAGGCGCTCAGTCGTCTCGTCGTATCCCGGTGACCGTGGACTTGTTTTGTGAAAACCTCAATCGATATCGTCACGGTCAACCGCCATTGAACCTTGTAGATAAAACTTTGGGGTTCCCGCGACCCGAGCACCGAGTTGACAGTTCATGGTGTTAGGATCACATTAAATCTAGCAAAAACACAACCGCTCCAGTCCAGATTCCACCGCTGATCAAGTGCCTCGAAACATTCAACCAGAGCAGATCAACCTTACACCGCACGGATTCAGCAATGGCCGATGACTTTGACAACTCGGACATGTCTCAAATTCACCTGTTCACAACCGCCGGTGAAGAAGACGGTTCTCCGACACTCACGCGAGAAGAATTTGACGCGTCGGTCGAATGCCAGGAACTACTAAAGGTCTATGAGTCAGTTATCGCGAGAAGCCGACAAAGCTGGACCTCCCACCAGACTCTCCGTGAAAAATTGGGTGCGGGTGGTCAAGGCGTTGTCTTCCTAACCGAACGACGCGGCGCCGACGGATTCACGCTGCCGGTCGCGTTAAAGATCTTCTCACCCGAACGTTATCGTTCAATCGAAGACTACGAGGAGGATATGCGGCGGCAGGCGAAAGTCGCTTCCCGAGTGGCGAGGATCCAACATGAAAACCTACTGGTCGTCGAGAACTTCCTAGATCGTGACAGCATTCGAATGATGGTCATGGAGTGGGTCGAGGGTTTTGACCTGCGCCGGCTGTTGACGCCGAAAATGCTGGGAATCATCAAGGAACGTTTCAGCGAAAAAAGATGGAAACACATCAATGAAACGTTGGTCACCGCGGGCCCCGAGCATCCTCGTTTCAAGACGGGTATTGCGATTACCGTCGTCTCTGAGTGCTTGGCGGCACTTGGAGCCATGCATCGCAACGGGCTGGTTCATAGCGATGTCAAGCCAGCCAACATCATGCTCAAACGCAGCGGCCACTCCAAACTGATTGACTTTGGAACCGCGTTTCATATCGATCAACCGCCACCACGCCGCGCTTGCACACCCGCCTACGCTGCCCCTGAGGTGCTGACTGGAAGCGCGAACACGCCGCAGAGTGACCTTGCCAGTTTGGGTTACGTGGTGATTGAACTGCTGTCCGGCCGCACGCTTTCACACCAGTCTGACGATCTGAATACCTTAATCGAAGGAAAACGGAACTTGGCCGATCGCCTAGAGGATGTTCTTCCCGAAGATGTCGCTCGCAACGACCTACTGGTATCGTTTTGCCGAGGCCTGATTGCCTCCGACCCCGAATTCCGATTCGAGAGTGCTGAAGCCGCCAGCCTAGAAAGCGAAGGCGCTTCGGCGATCCTGCGGCAGTTGGTCAAGACTGACATGTCGATGGAATACACCCACGACATTCGCCTGTGGATCGAAGAGTTGCTGGAGTTTAATCCAAGCAATGAAGCTGAAACTGGCAATTGATTTGGCGCTCCGACTTTGAAGCCAGTCATGCCATCACGAACTTCAGCCGCCCGTCTTGGAACCAATGAAGGGAGCAGCTAAGGAAGCAGCGATCACCCATTAGCGATATCAAACCCAATCGTATCCGGTCGTTTCCCGAAGTCGCTCCTCAAAGTTCCCCAGCAATCCGCCGACCACCGACCATTTTCCGGGGCGACGCACTTCGATGTCGCCCTGCTGATTGACTCTTACGATCGAGTCGGGGCTGACTCCAGCGGCATCAAAATCAGCCGTGTGCAATTCGCCATCGTTAATGACAACTTCCAGTTGCCGACCCGTCAGTTCAATAAATCTCATATGAGAAACCGTGAAAATTTCAAACTTTGCAAAATAGAAACGAAAGAGAGATTCCTGTCAGACTTCAGCCTATTCATTGAACCGTCTCCCAGATGAAACATTCTAATCGCTCAAAGCGCCAGACACCATCTCACTGTGACGGGATTTGTCACCGTGAACCAAGAACGTAATTCACAGACTCGCTCCCCATTTGAAACTCGGTGACACGTTGGCGCACATCGGCACACATTGCTAACGCCGGTACCGAATTATTGGACACGACCTTCCACTATGTCGGACGAGTCGCCACGTTCAAACTTTTCTTCATGAGGTGGCCTTAAAACCTCTAGGTCGACAAGGGATTCGATTTTCATTCGATCAGGCCCAAGTTCGCTCAATTGTTCCACCGCTCGCGTGAGCTGCTCGATCTGCTGCTGCTGTCGATCAAACTGCTGAGCCACCCAGACAAGGAGATCCGCCTGAGGCACGTCCAGTTCGTCCGCAATCCGCGCGAGCGATTGCTTGCCTTCAAGAACTCGCTGTACAACGCCAGCCCGAAACTTATCTGTATAACGACTCGATCGAGTACTCTGCATCACTAGGTTGGATTCACCGCGAATAAAATTTCCAACCGATACCGAAGCATCAGCTCGATCGTCACTTCCCTGGGCAGCATTTAAAGGCTTGTGGACAGACCACCGTTCGTATCGACACTGACCACAGAACCACGGGCCGCGAGCAACCCGAGTCAAAACCCAAGCCAATGGGCGGCGCGAAAATTGGGCGCTAACGAGTCGAAAGTACGTGTTCTCACCGCACCGATCGCAATAGCCGAGTTTTTCCGTTTTCGCCACGACCGACTCCAAATTCAGTCTGAAACCAGATGGATTCACTGGGCTGGTCAACCCAGCCACAAGCAATAGCTTAACCGTGCTCGCCCCAGCGTACCAGCAAGAACTAGTCAAAACACTTATCGAAGAACGTAGCAAAGCGTACAATCATCCTAGATGTGAGGTCCACAACCGAATTTGACGGTCACAAGGGTTGCCTTTTCAACGATGGCCCTAGTGCAGCGTCTAACTTAAGAATTGGGGTTGGCGACTCAATTTGACTCGAAAAACAAAATGCGAAATTGAGGTGCCAACCCCAAAATCAATGCTTGACGCGGCACTAGACTCCATGAAAACAATATAAGAACGACCCAACTTTACCTACCTCCCCAAACTGTCTGTTGAAGGAACACAACATCTCCGAACCCGCCTGGCAACACGTCGTCGTCGATTCAA
>CAZLYM010000007.1:30297-37192 GCA_964563475.1 uncultured Pirellulaceae bacterium | reverse complement strand
GCCTGAGTTTTCTCGTTGACGGGCCGTCGGAAGATTCCTTCGTACGCTAGAAACAGCATGTGACCGCCATCGAGCACAGGAATCGGCAGGAAGTTTACCACGGCTAGGTTTGCACTCAAGAAAGTCAGAAACAGCAGCAAATTTGATGTTCCTTGAGAAGCTTCCGAGGTTGCTACGACCGCAATCGTACCGGGACCGCCAAGATTTTTCGGCGAGATCCGTCCGGTGACGAGTTTGCGAAACGTTTTCAGGACACGCGTTGCGTCCCGGTAAACCTGGTTACATCCTTCGATTGACGCTTCCTTCCAAGTGTCTAACTTGTAATGCGCCTTGAGTGATTCCAATGGAATTCCGCGCACATGCCTGTACAAGTCGGCAGATGCACTGGTTGCGAGCGTGACGTGTTTTCGCTCTGATCCGCGACGAACTTCTAGCTTCAACTTGGAGCCTAGCTCAAAACTCTGACAAAGCGAATTGATCTCGGCCCAACTGGTGTCATCATCCGCAAAGTTAACCGAAGGATCGCGGGCGACGTACTTGTATCGCTCTTCTTTCAGTTGTTCGTCATTCAACAAATACTCGACCGATACCAGTTCATCGCCAACCGACAAGCCACCTTTGGCCGCCTCGGATTCCGAGTCAACCGTTTCAACTTTCAAGGACTGGGGAATCGCAACGCCTAAGGAGTTGATTGCTACTGGTGTGTTTGGTCCAAGATCAGCCATCACGCTGGGCAGCGTCGGTGAAACGGAAAGCGTTTGCGTTTCACCGTTACGTTTGATTTCAAATTCAGACGTTCCGCCATCACGCGCGATGCGAATCATGCGCTGTTCAAGCATCAGCAAATCACCGCGTGGTTGGCCGTCAATCGAAATAATTTCGTCTCCAGCCTGAAGGCCAGCGACCTCTGCCGGCGAATTCTTTTGAATGTTTGAGATTGGCAGCCACTCGACCGTGAAGCCAAAAACACGCATCGGATTAGGAGCCACTTTGGTTGTGATTCGCTCGCTCGGCGAATCTTTGCCCGCCTCTGATTCGTCAGCAGAACGTTCCAGTACGAATTCGACTTCGCGATCGGCGTTGGTCGCCAAAACGCGAAACACATCCAGATCCGTTTCGATTTTCTGGCCGTCGATTTCGACAATCCGATCACCGCCCTTGATTTCGGGTCTGGCCGCCGCCGCCGGTGTCTTCTTGCCCGGCCCTGACTTTCCGATCACGGGCTGATATCGAAAAGTAAAGCCCAGCAACGCAATATCCTTGGCTTGCCGCATGAAGCCGGCTCTGGGGGTCACTTCCAGCTTGGTTGATTCCGATGCGCCCTCTCGACGAATCTGAATGGCGATCGGTTCCTCGCCACCATGCAAGCCGATCTCTTGAGCCAGATCGGTGTACGAAAAGTAACCCCTGACATCTTTGTTACCCACTTTTTCAAACGTCGCGCCGGCAAGGTTCTCTTCCCACGCAGGGCCACTGCCAATCACGTTCCCGACTTTCGGTGGAGGGAAATCTACTCCCGAACGGAAAGCGTACGCTGCAAAGAAGACTGCGAAGATCAAGTTGAAGATGACTCCCGCCGAAATAATCGCCATTCGTTGCGGTACGGATTTGGCAAGGTAGCTACGAGGATCGATCTTAGTGCGGTCGACCAGACCTTCGGGCGTCAACGCAGACGAAACGGATGCGTCTCCGTCTTTCATTGATTTACGGACTTCTTCTTCTAAGTTCCCGGGATTGTCGTCTTGGCCCAACATCTTTACATAGCCACCAAAGGGCAGGATTCCGATACCGTATTCGGTTTCCCCCCAAGTCCAGTGAACCAAGCGGCGAGGAATAATCACTCGGTCGCCGATCTTGATATCGAACGCGTCAAAGCCGACGTAGAACTTATCGCACTTCACCCCGCAAGCCTTGGCCAGCAAAAAGTGACCTAGCTCATGGACAAAAATAACGGCGCCCAGACCCAAGATGACCTTGAAAACCGCAAGGTACCAATTGGGGTCCAGCCAAGAACCGGCCAGCATCAAGCCGGAAGCCAGATTCAGTCCGTTTTCAATCACGCAAACATCCACCGCGACATCTCCTGACGAGCCCAATGGTCGGCGGCGAACAAATCGTCCAGCGTCGGATTGGGATCAAAATTATGTTGTTCGACGATCTGTCGACATGCCGTCGCGATGTCGCCGAAAGAAATCTCATTGTTTAAAAAAGCTTCTACGGCCGATTCGTTGGCCGCGTTCATCACAGCCCCTGCCGTCCCGCCAGCCTCAGCCACCTCGAATCCCAACTTCAATGCCGGGAACCGTTCAAAATCGGGCGGCAATAACTCCATTGTCATCGCCGAGCTCAAATCCAGCTTGGGCGATGGCCCCGGTACTCGATCCGGCCAAGTAAAAGCATATTGGATTGGCAGCTTCATGTCGGGAGGGCTTAGCTGAGCAATCGATGATCCATCGGTAAATTCCACGATCGAATGAATGATCGATTGCGGATGCACAACGACCTCAAGCTGCGAAGCCGGGATATCGAACAGCCAGCGAGCCTCGATGATCTCCAAGGCCTTGTTCATCATGGTGGCCGAATCGATCGAGTTCTTTTTACCCATGTTCCATGTTGGATGATTCAACGCCTGTTCAACCGTCACCGTTTTCATCTGCTCGGTTGTGAAGTCTCGAAACGGTCCGCCGCTGGCCGTCAGGATGATTCGACTGACCTCGTTCGCGTTGCCGGCTTGCATGGCCTGAAAGATGGCACTGTGCTCGCTGTCGACCGGCAGGATCTGTGAACCCGTTTCTGTTGCTCGCCGTGCCAAGTGCTGACCGGCAACGACCATCGTTTCCTTATTGGCCAGCGCCAAGGTCTTTCCGGCGTCGATGGCAGCCCAAGCCGAAGGAAGACCCGCGATGCCGACGATCGCCGCCAGCACAATATCGATGTTGTCATCAGTGACTAACTTCGCAAGCGATTCGTCGCCGGCGTGAAAGCCCCAAGGTGCCTGCGAGCAATCCGGGAAGCTGCCCGAGTTCACCGGGTCGGTCCCGACAACCCAGTCCGGTTGAAATTCGTCCGCCTGAGCCGCCAAGAGATCAATTTGCGAATGCCCGGAGAGTCCCACCACATTCAACCCGTCCACCGAGCGGACCACGTCCAACGCACTGCAGCCAATGCTGCCGGTGGATCCAAGGATGGCGATGTTTTTCGGCCCGGTCATAAAATCAATTCAGAGTGTATTTAAACTTGCTGTGTCCAAACCGGCTTGAGATAGCTTCCGGGCATTGCCAGCCACTTCGGACGAATCGGTTGTCTTTGGGGTGTTGCCAAAATGCAACATGAGCGGTTAATTCGGCGACGCCCACCCGCAAAAACTCAACCTCTGCCGAATCGGACGAAATGTCATCCAAACGCAATCTTTGGTTGACAGCCAATATCCATGGAGCGTAGCACGTAAACGAGCGCAGATTGTAGAAATCACGGGTTTTAAGGGCAAGATGAACCTCGGCTCACACTGGAACCTGCAACCATTGCCGGTTAGGATTCTGATCAGGGGCACATCAGTGCCGTTTTAGGACATGCGAGTCTTCTGCGGCTGGTGATTCGAGGCTATTTGTCGAATTTGAAGTGTTTTGGCGCAGGACGTGCGTGGTGTTGATGAGGCAGCCCTCTTATCAAAAAACAAGGATTGAACGATGGACGACCAAACAAAGCGGAATGGGGAAAACAAAGGTGGTTCGGCCGTCTGGTTTGCGGTCATCATTGCTTCCTCGCTGGGAATCGTGGGGTTGTTGCTGTTCAACCAGCCCTCCAAAACGCTGACATTCCCCGAGTTCCAGAGCCTGTTGAAAGTCACTCGCTTTTCAGATACCGATCGTGGCACGCTGATTACCAACGAGGATGAGCTCTCAGGGCGTCTTATCATTCCTTCGCGAAATTCCAAAGGAAAATTACTCGAGTACAGTCGGCCAACCGACGTGAAAGTTGCCGACCGCACGATCACCGGTCGCGTAATGGTGCGCGAAGTCGGTGCAGCCGACGGCGACAACAAGGCCGAATCAGTCCAGTTCGTCGTCAAGAAACCGAACAGCGATCCGATCAACACCAGTCTCGAACAGCAGCTAACCGCCAGTAACATTAACTGGGAATTTCAGCCTGGGCCGACAACGCTTGAAAAATACGCGATGCCCATTTTGTTCTCAGCGCTAATTTTTGGCCTGTTCATCTACATGATGCGAAAGCTCAGCGGTTCAGGCGGGCCAATGCAGTTTGGGCGGAGCCGAGGAAAACTGCACGCAGAAGAAGATCTCGGAATTAGCTTCGACGATGTCGCTGGCATCGAAGAGGCAGTCGAAGAAGTCAAAGAGGTCGTTGACTTTCTTCAACACCCTGAGAAATATCAAAAACTGGGCGGCCGTATTCCTCGTGGCGTAATGCTGGTTGGCCCTCCCGGAACCGGCAAGACGTTGCTGGCCAAAGCGATTGCGGGCGAAGCCGGCGTGCCGTTCTTCAGCCTCTCGGGAAGTGACTTCGTCGAAATGTTTGTCGGCGTTGGAGCGGCTCGCGTGCGAGACATGTTTCAGGTCGCTGAGGCGAAAGCTCCCTGTATTATTTTCATCGACGAAATGGACGCGTTAGGAAAAACTCGTGGCGGCAACGCTGCGGGCGGCCACGATGAACGCGAGCAAACATTGAACGCACTGTTGGTTGAAATGGATGGCTTCAGCTCCAACAGTGGCGTCATCGTCATGGCAGCGACCAACCGCCCCGAAACGCTCGATCAAGCTTTGATGCGTCCCGGTCGATTCGATCGCCACGTGCTAGTGGATCGCCCCGATGTCAAAGGACGTGAAGACATTCTAAAAGTCCACGTTAAGAATGTGAAACTTGATCCGGACGTCGACTTGAAACATGTCGCTTCGATTAGCCCGGGATTTGCGGGAGCAGAGCTGGCGAACCTAGTCAACGAAGCGGCGTTACTGGCCGCTCGACAAGGCCAAGCCACCGTGTCGATGGAAAACTTCAACGAAGGCGTGGAGCGTGTCACCGCCGGGCTGGAGAAAAAACAGCGAGTGATGAATCAGGACGAAAAACAACGCGTCGCCTACCACGAAGCGGGGCACGCACTCGTCGCCTTCAGTCTTCCCAACACTGATCCCGTTCACAAGGTCTCGATTATTCCACGAGGCATAGCGGCGCTGGGGTATACGATGCAGCGGCCGACGGATGATCGCTACTTGATGACGCAAGGTGAATTGGAAAGCCAGCTGAAAATCCTGCTGGCAGGAACATTGGCCGAGGAATTGATCTACGAGGACATTTCCACTGGAGCCAGCAATGACTTGGAACGAGCCACCGATATCGCTCGGGCGATGGTCATGCAGTACGGCATGAGTAGCCTTGGTCGCATCAATTTCCGTCAAGACCGTAGTAGTGCGTTTCTTTCAGGTGCCAGCGGCTCGCTGGGCTCGCGGCAGTACAGCGAGAAAACAGCCCATGAGATCGATACCGAAGTCTCTCGCATCATCGACGACGCACTAGAAGCGGTTCGGAAGATGCTGCTGGAACGCAAGCCGGCGTTGGTTGCATTGACTGATCGCTTGATTGAAGTGGAATCCGTCGACTCAGTGGAACTTAAACGCATCATGGACGAGAACCTGACCGGGCCGATGCTAGTCCCCGGAACAGAGAACAAATCTTTGAAACTAGAACGTCCGACCGTTTCTGACACTGAATCGGACGGTCAAGACCGGGCCGCTGGCCAGTAAAGATTACCTGATCGTTGAGGATTGCCACGTGGACCCTTCAGACCATCTTTTAAGTTTCGTGACCAGCGAAGACGGTACGATGGTTTCCGTTCATCTCGACTTGGAGGGTGTCAAGTTGCTCCTGAAAAAGCTGACCGGAATACGAGAGAAGCTTGAGGCGAACGACTGCCCTCATACGCACTTGTTCGGTTATAACCCGTGGGATGAACTGACACAGACGAAGCTTCAGAATCAGCCGGCTGAGAACACCACGGTTGGGCACGTCAAAATCTATGGGTGGAACGAAGAGTGGGCTGTTCGCCACGGCTTGAAACCAAGTACGGATCCTGCCAAAGATTGATGCAGTACTAGCCCGAATAATTCGTCGGCCTTGCGCGCCTTGGTTTTCGCAGGGTTTTATCCTTGCTTTCAAAACAGTGTGTTGTCTCATCAAGCCAGAAAACCCCGTAAATTGCATGGCGAAGTGCCAATTCGAAAACACTGATGCAATATTCGGGCTAGGTCTCGGGTGATCCTTTCATCTGGCCACGTGAAAGCGCATCCTGACTCCTAACGTTCCTTGAGAGGCAACGCCCAGTGGCAACGATCCCGAGTATCACAATCTTGGTCGGTGATCCAAATTCGTTCAGCGATTCGTACTTGCTGAACGCAATCGGTTCTTTTGTTGGGCTGGCATGACGCTGGCACAGCACACGACTTTTGCCAACGTGTGAAGGTGCTAACCACTTTCGACACGCACTTTCTATCACCGCCAATCCGGGCAGGTCACCCAAGCAGCCGCTTCCATCTCGCTTCAGATTTTCACATCGCGCTAATACTCTCACAACCGTTATCACCCTGCGAGCTAGCACGCTAGCAATGGGCGTATTGCCGATAATGACTTTTGAATCGTAGGCACCTACGTCGATCCGCAATGAGCCTAAAGGATTTTTTACCTTTTGTGGCAGTTGTTGTTCATACGATGCTTGGAGCTGAATTGATGTTACGAAGAGTGCTAGCGATTTTTATTGTCTTAGGTTTTAGTTGCGGGCTCAGTTGTAAGCTCGTTGCTCAGGGCAATGTGGTTGACATTATTGCAACGGGCCCGAACGCGAATGTCCAGACCATTAGCCAAGTCGTTTTGAACGTAAACGGTG
>CAZLYM010000007.1:28485-30197 GCA_964563475.1 uncultured Pirellulaceae bacterium | reverse complement strand
TGAACGTAAACGGTGGCGTGGAAACACAAAATACACCGGCAACAGGTGCCACGGTGGGGGTAACGAGTGCGACGTTGCAATCGTTGACCATTGGAGCAGGTGTGCTCGATAACTTTGATTTTGCCACGCCAACGATCGTGTCAAACGGCACCAACTTTTTTCCAACTAGCGGCCAGCCGAATATCGAAGTTCTTACCTCAACCGAACCAGTCGGTATTGAAGATTCGGATTTCCTTGCCGAACTAGCTCAAACCTACACCAACGGTGATCTTGTCAATCATCTCCGGGTCGATGGCACCAATCTTCAACCTAGTTGGGACGTTATTTACAACGAAGCGCTGAACACCGACAATTATCTCATCTTTGAGGAACGGGACGGGAACACGACCTTCACGATTGATGTGCTAGATGAAGCAGGAAACTTAATTGCTGGTGCAAATACGCTGTCATTCGATGGCAATTCCTATCAGTGGTCAATTGGTTATTCAAACATAGACGATCCAAATGGAGCTCAATCGCAAGTCTTAGGTGTGATCGAGTTCGATCTGTTTAATACGAGCACTCCAATTGGTGGGTTTCGAGTCAACAACACAGGCAACGCCGATTTCAAGTTTTTTGTTGGAGGCGTGGCCATTCCGGAACCGGGAACAGGTGGTTCCATTTTCTTGATTTCCTTATTGGGCTGGGCACGCCGCCGACGCTGCCAGTAAGGGACAGGGCAGACATGCCCACACGTTTACCGCGGACACTGGATGTATAGGTCTGCGGAAGAGCTCTTAGTACGCGAAAATTCCAGTGAAAAAAAACGGGCGTCGCGATAACGCGACGCCCGATCTGTATCACTGGCGTCGGGACAGTTGCCCGTCCCGACGCACAGTCGAAGCTCAGCCGTGAGCCATTGCTGATTCGGTTGACCCAGAAACCATTGAATCAGCAA
The DNA here is from genome assembly GCA_964563475.1 of uncultured Pirellulaceae bacterium. Classification (GTDB taxonomy): domain Bacteria; phylum Planctomycetota; class Planctomycetia; order Pirellulales; family Pirellulaceae; genus Mariniblastus. The sequence goes on along the minus strand of CAZLYM010000007.1, from coordinate 29,260 downwards.
ACGTAGTATGCTCTACCCCCAGGAGGGAGGGTTGTGTCGAAGTCCCGCGAATCCGACACACACGACCAAGCTTAAATGGCTTGTTGCAGAACAGACGTATAGAGACTTCTTGGTGTCGGGACAATGACAATTCGCTGGCCTTGGCTGGAGCTGCTAGCGTGTTTGCGACGGGTTCCGGGTAACCGCAATTGCGGCCACAAAAAACCGTTCAATCGCTCTGACACGGTCAAAAACACGGCTATTGAGGCGTAATTTTGCCTGTCATGCCGATACGATAGGACATGGCGAGTGAAAAAAAACAATATTTCAGAACCCCTCCTGAGCTAGGGCATTCGTCCCAGCCAACATCGCTAACTTTTCTAATCGAGTATTCCCGATGAAAAAAAAACGGTATCCATCGCTCCGTGCCCTGTCCCAGCGTCTCAGATCCGGCCTTGCCGATGACTTGGGCACAACGATCTCTGTTGAACTGGTCTTGGTCGCCACCGTTCTGATAATCGGACTTGTTGTTGCGAAGACGAGCCTGCGTGACGCACTCGTCGGGGAACTATCAGATGTCTCGTCGACGGTCCAAAATCTCAACCAATCCTATTCGACCAATGGCATCGTTTCTGGCTCCGCCTCCGTGGCTGGCAGTGGCTTTGAAGATCAAACAGACGTCTTAGACGACGGCATTGATCCCAGTGGTTTGTTTGGGTCCGGCATCGTTCTCAACGGTCCGATTGATGAGGGAGACGCCTTGGCTGGCCCGGCAGGTGGAGCAGGTACAGGTGGA
>CAZLYM010000007.1:0-28385 GCA_964563475.1 uncultured Pirellulaceae bacterium | reverse complement strand
GGAACCGGCGGTACTGGTGGCACCGGTGGGACTACGCCACCGGATGACTTTGGTACTCCGGCAGGCGGCATCCTAGTTTCAGACAATTTTCAAGATGGAAACGAAAATGCTCCGTTCAAGTTGCAAGTCCGAAATACAAATACAACAACCGGAGCGAGCACTCCTTGGCGTGCCGTCATTCCGGCTGCTCCCTATGAGGAGATTCCCGGGTTAAATCCGGGAGCCTTCACCTTGGTGACGACCGACAACGGCGATGGCACGTTCCAGCATGTCTTCACCGGAACGACTGACCTTGGCATCTCCGGAAGTAGCACGCAAAGTATCACAATTACCGGCGGCACACCTAGCCCGGCAGGCGTAGGCGGAGCAGGGAATCTGCAGCTGTTTATCCCGTAGCGCCCGAAACCACGTTACCGGTAGTCGTCCATCCGATAAATGTCTTGTTTGTTTGATGCCGCGTCCATCGAGTCACCCGGTTTCAAGCTTGCGTTGTCATAGAGCCACGCCTGGCAGACATCGCGGTCAGTAACCGTCCAGTTCTCATCGCCCAAGATCGCGAAAGGTCGCTCGCCGCACCCGGTTACCAGCACCGAATCGCCCGTCTTGGCGTTCGACAGGATCCATTCAATGGCCTTAAACCGATCGGGGATTAACTCCGCATCGCCCGGATTACGAAATCCATCCAGAACCTGATGAACCGGTTCGTAATCCACCATGGAATCAACCGTCGATCGAGTAATCACGGATTTGTCGGCCACTCGATCGATGACTTCACCAAGTCGGCGGCGAAGCTCGGGGGTCTGTCCGTCTTCGATGGAACAAATACACCAGGTCTGCCCCGAGGTAACCTGTCGAACGGTTTGCAGAGCGTTAGCCAGTTGGCCCACGGTTCTGGCAGCATCGACCCAAACGCTAAATTGCTGTCCGCATTCGACTCGCTCCAGTCGTCCGGGAAGCTGCCCCGCTTTTTCCAGCCCGGCAGCAATCGTGGTCAAACTAATTCCCAGTGACAATCCCGTTGCAGCAGCGGCTAGGCAGTTACGAATGTGTTGATCGCCGATAATCGAAGTCCTAACGGGGACAGATTCGTTGCCCGCAGTCAGCAAAAACGTTTGCTCAGATCGAGCCCGTTCGAGCAGCCGTGCAGTGATTTCGGCTTCTTGTTTGATGGCGGTGGTCAGGAAAGGCACTTCGATCTTGTCCAGACAACTGTTGATCACCGGATCGTCCGCGTTCAAAATTGCCAATCCGGTTGGCTTTAAGCTGTCGAGCATCCGCAGACTGGCACGTCGATAGTTTCGAAATGAGCCCGTATCGGCGATCCCTTCGCGGCGGATGTTGGTCAGCACACTGACATCAAACTGAACGCCGGCCGTACTATGTTGAGCCAATGATTCGCTGGGGACTTCCACCACGGCATGAGAGCATCCGTTGATCGCCATTTGAGCCAGCTGATTTGCCAGTGTTGGTGCATTGAAGTCAGACGATGGAACCGCCTGCTGTTTGGCGCCTAGGTTCACTTCGATGGACGATGCCAGGCCTGTTTGTTTTCCGGCCTCAGTCAGAATGCAACGGATCAAATGAGCCGTGACTGTTTTGCCATCGGTTCCCGACACACCAATTGTGGTCAGGTGGTCGCATGGTTGCCCGCCCAGTGCATGGCAGATGCTTCCGTAGGCCAGCCGAGTATCGGGCACTAGGACTTGAGGAAAATCAACGGCCAGCAGTCGCTCGGTCACGATCGCTTGCGCACCACGTTGAATGGCCTCGTGAGCGAAATCGTGGCCGTCATGTTCAGGGCCAACAATCGCAACGTACAGATCTTCGGGTTGGCAATCGGTCCAGTGTCCGCAGCACGAAGCTGCCAACACATCATCGACTCCAACAAACGTTGCGTCCGTGAGTATATCTGCCAGTCGAATTCCGTGACTGGACGAAAGTAGCGGGGTATCCACAAGGCCTCCTTGCCCGGCGATCGCCAACATATTCAATCATTAATCGCATCCGACTTCCTGTCGAACGAGCATGATTCTGTCCATACTGGAATCTTGGTCAAGACGAATCCCTAGCAACGATCCGATCTACATGCAAAGATACGCTATCAATATTTCAAAATTGAGGTTGATCGATTTTGAGTTTGTTTTTTCCTAGTGATTGCCGAGCGAATGCCTGAAGAAGATTTTGATTTAATGTCACTGGCAGAATTCCTGCATTTGCACCCGGATCAGGTTCGCAGAATGACTGATCGAGGTCGTCTGCCGGGCCGTCGAATTGGTGGCGAGTGGCGTTTTTCTCGCGCGGAGATTCATCAATGGTTTGAGGAAAAAATTGGTGCCTCGGGAGAACGCGAACTGGACGAAGTCGATCGGGTACTGGATCTTCAAGACAAAAAACAGACCCCTGAACCGTTCGAAATCACCAATCTGCTGCAGCCAGACTGCGTTTTTGTGCCGTTTATGGCCAAGACAAAACGGTCGGTGATCGACAAGATCTGTGAGCAGACGGCGTTGACTGGGCGGCTATGGGAAGCCGACAAAATGGCCGATGCGTTACGCAGCCGTGAAGCGTTGCATCCAACGGCACTGGAAAACGGTGTCGCGCTATTGCACCCACGGCGCCCGATTCCGGGCATTATGGGCGAGCCCTTTCTGGCGGTGGGAATTACTTATGCGGGAATTCCGTTCGGTGGTCCTCGCGGTGCTTTGACCGATATATTTTTTCTGATTGGGTCAATGAGCGAAGCAATGCACCTTAGGCTATTGGCCCGTTTGAGCCGATTAATCCAGCAAGATGATTTTTTGACTGCACTGCGGGAGGCAGAAAGTCCAGAATCGGCATGGAAATCAATTGCAGAATTCGACCATAATCTCAGCTAGTGGTCTGCCACGTTGAACTGACCAAGCGCGCGTGCTGGGCATCATGCCCATGAGATGTATGCACTCGTCCATGTAGGCCGACTGGACCGCGGAAGAGAATCTATTTCAAAACAAAAACTTCGCAACGTCAGGAAGCACGCGATGAACGAGTCACGAGTTTTGATCAGTGGTGATTACTGGCATGCTGAGTTCCGAGACATTCTGGCCGGTTTCCCCAACCCCGTCACGTTAACGCAAGTCGATCGGCTTGAGGCCATATCCGATCAGAGTTTCGATCTGATTGTGTTGGCTCAATCGCGTCCCGATCAAATCCCTGCTGACGTTGTGGAACGAATCCAGACTCAACATGCGAATACTCCCGTCGTTGCGTTGCTAGGCAGTTGGTGCGAAGGAGGCATGAGATCGGATGCCCCGTGGCCCGGCGTCCGAAGAATCTACTGGCACCAGTGGTCAGGCCGGTTCGAGCAGTTCTCACGCAACCTGTCAGAGGCCGGGATCGCTCTCTGGCACCACCCCCTCACGGCAACCGACGCCGACGATGCTCTCTCAAACCTGACCGAGCCCGAGAATCCGAGCTCCGACATCGTGGTGGCGATCAGCGCCGCAGACCAGACTCAGTTCGACTATCTTCGTGATTCGTTGGAGCCGCACGGGTGGAGGTCATACTGGGTCGAGCGAGCGAGTTCTGACACAGATGCCGTAGATCAGGTTTCAGCATTGTGTATCGACGCGAATTCGTTCAGTGACGAATTGCACCACCGCATCGTCTGGCTGGAGTCACTTTTCGCCAACAAGCCAACGACTCTTCTGTTGAATTTTCCTCGAACCCAAGACGTTGAGGCCGCGTCAAAACGAGGCATCCATGAAATCGTCTCCAAGCCCTTCCAACCGAATGACCTGAAACACGCCATTGAAGTGTCGATCAATCGCCATTACGTGGCGGCGTGTGAGAAACAGGCCGTTCCCGCTCCTCATCGACCGAAATCAGCAGTGATTACGGGTTCCTAAAAGCCTACCGCGTTCCTGCCGCACGTTTCCATGAAGTCGCAAGGACGTTAGGATGGATGAAAATCCAGAGATTGCCCTGCCGGTCAACGCTCAGGTGATTTACTTCCGACCTGTTTATTTTTTTGATGGGAACCACGGCGGATGCCGCTTCGAAATCTGCTTATCATCTTCATCGCCGCCATCCTTTCGGTTGCTTGCTATTCCGTTTCGGCACGCAACCGTTACGCAAACATTTTTGCTGAAGCGTTAAACGTTGTCGAACAGCGTGCCTTGCAATCGATGTCGCGAGAAGACTTGTTTGACGCCGCGATGGACGGGCTGGTGTCGAAGCTGGATCGCCACTCTCGATATCTGCACGACGAAGATCTGGACAATTTTCAAACCAGTATCGACCAGCAGTTCGGTGGCATCGGGGTGTTTGTGGGCCTTGGCGATTCGGCAGGCGAGCTATTCGTTCGCGCCGCGTTTCCCGGATCGCCAGCCGATCGCGCGGGACTAGAACCGGGCGACATCATCACGGCGATTGACGGAGTCAAGCTAGACGACGAAAAGCCTGACAATGCAATCAAGAATATGAAAGGAAGCGTTAACGAACCGGTAACGCTTACTGTTTTGCGAGACGGAAAAAATCTGGACTTTAAAATGGTTCGTGAAGTGATCTACGTACCGAACGTTCGCGGTGATCGCTGGATGCCAGACGGCGAGTGGAAGTTCACCGTAAAACAGGCGCCAAAGATTGGCTACGTACGCGTCGTGTCATTCGGAAAAGACACGTCCGATGAATTTCGAACCACACTGAAAAAGCTAAAGGGCAACATCGATGGCCTGATCATTGACTTGCGTGGCAACGCGGGAGGCCTGCTGGATTCGGCGATCGATCTTTGCGACATGCTGCTGAAAGAGGAACTGGACATCGTCAGCATTCAATCCCGGCAGCGCCATATCACTCAAAAGACTTACTCGTCCACTACGGCGCCGGTACTCAGTTCAGGAATTCCGATCGTCGTGTTGATCGATCGATATTCAGCCAGTGCCAGTGAAATCATGGCGGGGTGCCTACAGGATCACAAGCGAGCCATCCTGATCGGCGAACAGACGTGGGGAAAAGGGACCGTCCAAGACGTGCTGCCGATCGAGCATGGAGAAAGTGCTCTCAAGCTAACTACATCCAGTTACTGGCGGCCAAGCGGGAAGAACATCGATCGAGATTTTGCCAAGGAGAATGGCGACGCCAAATGGGGCGTACAGCCCGATGCCGGGTACGAAGTTGCGTTGGAAGAAATTGAGGTTCAGCGAAACGAGTATTACCGTAGCGAATACGAATTGAGGATACTGACTGGCGGGATGAAGTTTCCAGAAGTATTTTCGCAGAACCCGAGTGAAGCCGAGAACCCTAGCGAAACCAAAAGCGAAACTGAAGGAAGCCCGAAAACGGATACTGACGACGCTGGTTCCGACCAACCGCAGGCCACACCAACCGAAAAAGACGATAGCCCGGAGAATTCATCGGGCCAAACACCGGCTCTTGAGCCAATTGATCCAGATAGTTACCAAGACAAGGTATTCGAGCGAGCATTGGAGTACCTAGAGTCCCTTGAGTCGACGGGCGCTGTGGCGATCCCTCAAGCGGCTTGAAAACCTGACAATAGAACAACTTTAGAACAACGATTTTTTAACCATCCCAACCACTGCACAAACGACAGGATTATTGATGGAGTCTTCTGCACGAGAGTTTTTCGAAACGCTATTAGCTACGCCCGGAGTCTCAGGTTACGAACAAAAAGTTCAAGACGTGGTTCGCTCGTACGCTGCCGATTTCACGGACTCGATCACGACGGACCTTCACGGCAACGTGATTCTCTGCAAGAACCCGGACGCCGACGTTCGCATCATGCTGGCCGGGCATTGTGACCAGATCGGTCTGTTAGTTTCTCACATCGACGATTCTGGGTTTCTGTATACGCAAACGATCGGTGGCTGGGATCCGCAGCAACTGATCGGCCAACGAATGGTTGTCTGGACGGCGAACGGCCCGGTCGATGGAGTCATTGCTCGCAAAGCGATTCACTTGCTGGATGAAACCGAGCGAAAGCAGGTCGTCAAACTGAAAGAACTGTGGATCGACATCGGTGCCGAGTCGAAAGAAGACGCTCAATCGCTGATTGAAATCGGAGATAGTGTCACATTCCCGCTGGGCATGAAAGAGTTGCGAAATGGCTTGGCCACATCACCCGCAATGGACAACCGAACCGGCGTTTGGGTCGTGGTCGAAGCACTCCGGCGAGCAAGTCAATTAAATTCAAACGTGGGTTTTTACGCGGTCAGCACCGTGCAGGAGGAAATCGGTTTGCGGGGTGCCAGAACCGCCGCGTTCACCGTCGATCCTCATATTGGGATCGCCGTCGATGTCACGCATGCAACCGACTGCCCGACCATCGACAAGCGACAGCAAGGAGAAGTCGATTTGGGCGGTGGCCCAGTCATCGCTCGAGGCCCAAACATTAACCCGGAAGTTGCAGCCCGACTGAAGTCACTGGCTGGGCAGAACGACATTCCGGTTCAGTATAACGCTATCGGTCGAGCCGCTCCGAATGATTCGAACGCCTTGCAAATAACTCGCGGAGGCGTCGCGACAGGAATTTTGGCGATCCCGAACCGGTACATGCACAGCGCCGTCGAGACGATCTCGCTGGAAGACATTGACAATGCAGCCAGCCTACTGGCCCATTTCGCTCAGTCAGTCACGACAGCCGAAGACTTCATTCCAAAGTCATCCGCTTAGTTTCTCATCAGCAGCTATGTGATCAACGGGTGCCATGTCTCACGCTTGCGTGAGCATGCCTGTTTCTGCGTAAATCATGCCATTTGAGACATCAGTCAAATCAACTTGGGTGAACCAATAATCGTTTCAGATCGGTCGGCAGGTCCGGAGTCGCTCCGGGCTGGCTGCAAACGAATGCCGCGATGCTACAGGCCGCTTGATTGATCTCGCTCAGATTCAAACCGCGCAGCAAACCAACGGTCAACGCCGCGGTGTACGCATCTCCGGCTCCGACCGTATCCTTCACCTTCGTTGCCGTGGCGGGCGAGAAATCGGTTCGCTGACCACCAATCAACTGGGCTCCTGTTGAACCTTGAGTCAACGCAACCAAGTCCAGATCAAACTTCTGCCGGAGTGAATACGCGGCATCCGTTGCACGTGGCTCGATGCCAACAGCCTTGCAGACGACCGGCAGTTCGTCATCGTTCAGTTTTAACACGCTGGCCAGTTGGAGTGATTCCACAATCATCGGATCACTATAAAAACTTTGACGCAAGTTCACGTCAAAGACTCGGATGCAGTTCGGCGATGTTCGTTGCAAAAATTCCGTGATGAACTTTTGTGCCGCCGGTGATCGCTGCCCGAGCGTTCCAAAACAAACGGCGTCACATGACTTGGCCAATGTGTCTCGTTCGGTCGTCCAAACCTGCTGCTCCCACGCCACGCCATCAGAAATTTCATAGTTTGGCTCGCCACGCTCGTTTACTGAAACGTTCACGCGCCCAGTTGGTAAATCAGATTTCTCGATGCAGTCGACTTCAACACCACGAGAAACCAATGCCTCCAGCGTACGGTCGCCCAGTTCATCACGTCCGACCACGCTGACGATCGATGCCTGAACGCCCAACGCCGCGGCATGACAAGCGAAATTCGCGGGAGCTCCGCCCAACTGAGCACCCTCAGGGAATACATCCCACAGCACCTCCCCCAATCCCACGACCACAGGAAGCGGACTCGACTTCGTTTCGGCGTTCACTCGATTCCCATCCGTTGCTGAATCTGTTCAAGTGAAACTCCTTTGGTCTCTGGGACCATCACCGCGACCCAAACCAATTGCAGCACCATCATTCCGCAGAAGAACAGGAACAACCAACCCGCGTCAACCAACTGAATGACGATCGGAAATACCAAAGTCAATCCGGCAGCGAACACCCAATGCGTGAAACAACCCAAGGCTTGCCCGGCTGCTCGATGAGCGTTGGGAAAAATCTCCGAAATGAAGACCCAAATGACGGCTCCTTGGCCAATCGCGTGCGAAGCGATGAACGCCAGCAGACTGCACAGCACGATAAAACTCGACGATCCCAAACGCTGTGAAGCAGCGACTTTCTCCTCTTCTGCAATCGCTTTCGCTGCAGCGGCGTCCGAGGCAGCATCAAAATCAACCGAACTGACTTCAACTAGGGCTTGTTGGGATTTTTGCAAAACGTCCTGGGCGTCTTGCTTCTCCTGGGCGGTCACTTCCCGGTAGTCCACCACATTCAGGTTCTCAACGTTGCTGGAAGCGTCGATCACCGCTTGGGCGCGGGAGACCACATTGAAGTCGCTGTTGCTGAGAAAAGCGCCGCCGCAAATCCCAAGCGACAGAATGTAGCCAAGCGACCCAATCAACAGCAACGATTTTCGACCGAGCCGATCGATCAGCCACAAACCCAGCATCGTAAAGACCAAGTTGACCAGTCCCAACCCAATCGCGACCCCAAATGGATTCTCGAAACCGGCCAACCCCAGAAGTCTCGGCGCGAAGTAGAGGATGATATTAATTCCGGAAAGCTGATTGAAGAACGCGATCAGAAACGCGAGCGTGATTGGTTTTTTCAATTGAGCCGACCAGAACCCCGACTCATTGTGCTCCGTTTTCGAGCCCTGCTCAATTTCATGAACCAGCGCCGCGATGTCTTTTTCTTCCAGATCCGGATTGACCTGTGCCAGAACCGCAGCGGCGGCATCATGATCCTTCTTGACCGCCATCAACCAGCGGGGGCTTCGGGGCAAACCAAAGCACATGATGAAGTAGATGACCGCCGGGACGGCCTCCGCCGCCAACATCCATCTCCAACCGTCTTTGCCAATGTTGTTCAGCAGCGAGTTCGAAATCAGCGCAACCAGAATCCCGAACACAATGTTGAACTGAAATAATCCGGCCAGCCAACCGCGACTTTTCGACGGGGAAATCTCGGAGATGTACAGCGGTGCTGCCACAGTCGAGATTCCGACTCCGACGCCTCCGATGAAACGAGCGATCATGAACGAGTAAACATCGGTCGCCATGCCCGACCAGACAGCCGACACGAAGTACAAAACCCCGATCCACAGCAACGTTGTCTTGCGGCCGAAAAGGTCGGTCGGATAGCCGCCGAGCATCGACCCGAGCACCGTGCCCCACAGCGCCATGCTCATTGCCAGTCCATGTTGACCCGGGCTGAGATTCCAGAGGGCCTCGATGGTCTTCTCGGCACCCGAAATCACGACCGTGTCAAAGCCGAACAAGAACCCAGCCAGCGCCGAAGTGAGCGACCAGATAAAAAGGCGGTTCGTCATAAAAAATTCCTACGCAAAAAACGTATCAGAGTTGTTCTTCCGCCCAAGGCCCAAGCTGCTCGCGAAAAATTTTTGAATTGTGGCGAATGTCAACCGGAAGCGACTGGCGGAAAAGAAACGTCTTGATCGATCGAGTTACCTCATGGGCGGCAGTCAGCTTTTGAAGTTCCGACAGGAATTGCTGGCGGGCTGAGTCCGTTTCCGGCCAGTCCTTGCGATGAGGCTCGACCACGATCACGGGCGACTTCGTATCGCCATGGCTTGGCCCGGCTTGTCCCTTTGGAGAAACGCCCACCAGCGCACTGCGATAAACTTTGGGGTGCGAGTTAACAATGCCTTCGCAGGGAATGGTGTACATCGGGCCGTCGGCCGTGATGACTCGATGGTTCTTACGCCCGCAAAACCAGAATCGATTCTGGTCATCTAGGTAGCCAACGTCGCCCATTCGATGCCAGAACGTATCGCCATCGGTGACTTTGTGGTCCGCATTGGCGGATGTACGCGTCACATAACGATCGGTGACCGCTGGGCCTCGAACCATTAGCTCTCCAATGGTTCCCGCCGGCACTTCTTTCGTTTGCGAAACATCTGCGAGGGGGTCGGTTGAGATATCGATGACTCGCCACTCGATTCGTTCGAATTTGTGGCCGACGCAGGTGCCGAAACCAGTGCGAGTTTTTTCTGCGGTTTCGTTCAGTACGACGGACGCCGAATTACAAGCGACCGGCAGCGCTTCGGTGGCTCCGTAGGGAGTAAACGCGTCACCGTCATTGGCGATGATGTTTCGCACTCGCTGCAAGACGTCCGGAGGAACCGGCGCTCCGGCGGAAAGGATTCGGCGGATGCCGGGTAGTTTCACCTGGTTGGATTCACACCATGTCGACACCGTGTTCCACAACGCGGGCGAGCCGAACGACTGATCGGCGTCGAACTGATTAACCGCGTCAATGATGTTAGGTGGGTAAACGTCGGCGGGCCGCGTGGCATCCATTTGAGGAAAAACGGTAGTGGTCCCCATCGCGGTGTTGAACAATGCGAATAGCGGAAACCCGGAAACGTCGGTCGAGCCCGGCTGGATTTGAAAATAGTCGCGGATCTGGACCGCCTGCTGGATAAAGTTACGATGCCGGTACAACACGCCCTTGGGTGGGCCGGTGCTGCCGGTCGTGAAGATGATCGCCGCCTCGTCCTCCTGAGACCCTGCGTTATCAGCTTGGAACTGGCTGGGATCGAGTTGTTTAAACGAGTGGCTGGACACGCAACCGGGCCAGCTTCCTACAACCACATTCTTTTTGCAGTTGGGGAACTTCTTTCGAAACAACCAGCGAACCAAATGGGCTCGCTTGATTCCCACGATCCCGTCCGGCTTTGCCTCGGCGAGGCAACCGATCATATTCTTCCGGCCCATGCCGGGATCGATCAGGATGACGGTGACCCCCGCCTTAAATAGTCCAAACACCATTTTTACGAACTCGATGCCCGGCGGCACCATCAACGCCAGACGAGTTCCGGGTTGAACTCCCATTTTTCTGACGCCGATCGCAACCTGATTGCTGGTCATATCCAACTGAGCAAACGAGATCCGGTCATACTCGAGCGATTGCCCATCAGCGAGCCGCTTGGGTTGGCCCGACCGAGGCGCCGCGACCGCGATCCGATCGGGGGTACGCTGGGCGGTTAACGCGAGCGTCAATCCCACGTTGGGCAAATGTTCGAAATCCCACGCGGGCGTCTTCGATTGGTCAAAAGACTCATTTTGTTCGTGGGCGGGCATGAATTGGCTGATCGTGTTTTCAAGTCACTGTTAAACTAACGGTTTTCGCTAACGCTTTTCCGGGCCGGGCCTTGGGGCGACGTTCCGGGGCTACCATCGGTGTTTCAATTGCCGTAAATTAACTGGTGTTGCAACCCGTTTACAAAACACCGTTTATTCAATTTGTCGATCGCGTGTCCACCTTGGTGAGACAATTGCGTTGTAGACAACAGGCCGCCTGACTGGGCGAGCCGTTGGCTCCGCACTCTGTCTGGCATCTGCTCTCCATCGTTTTGACATTCGAAGTCGGCCAAGGCATTAGAAGTATATGGAAATCGACAGTTATCAGCAGTGCCCCTGCCAATCCGGCAAGAAAATCAAGTTCTGCTGCGGAAAGGATCTGGTCAGCGACCTGAACGTCGTTCTTTCGAAAGAGAAAGCGGGACAATCAATCGCGGCGCTGGAACATCTGGAACGCACGATCGCCCGAGTTGGACCTCGCGAATGCCTGCTGACGATCCAGACCCACGTTTTGATCTCGCATGGGGAACTTGAGAAAGCTAAGCAAGCCAACCAGACGCTGTTAAGTAATCACCCCAACCACATCACGGGGATGCAGCACTCGGCCTTGATCGCGTTGGCGGAGGGTAGCACCGAGGAAGCGATCGCGAAACTTCAGGATACCATGGACTCGATCACGGGGAACGAGTTACCGATCACGCTGGCCAACGCATTTCGGTCACTCGGGATTGGGTTGCTCAACAGCGGCCAACTGATTGCGGGTCGAGCCCATCTTGAATTTGCGTCGGAGCTGAAAAGCGGACAAGATGAAGACCTTCAGCGAATGATTTATGAAACGTTTGGCTTCAAGGGATTGCCAACGGTCATGAAACGATCGTTCGATATCGCCGACCCTCCATCCGAAGATGTTGAGTGGCATAAAAAGTACGTCAACGTGGGCCGAGCGTTGGCGCGAGGTCAATTCCGCAAGGCGTTGAAGTTCCTTGAAAAAATCGACGCGAACTTTCCAGATCAAGCCATCGTGGTGGAAGCGATTGCGATTGTGTCGTCGTATCTGGGCATGACCGATTCGTTGCCCGAACGATTTCGCCGTGTGTCCAAGCTACCCGGTCGCGAAAACTGGGACGCGATCGAGTCGGAAATGATTGCTCAAGCGGTGGATCCGAATCCAGCGGTACCCGAGCAAACGGTCCTACGGCTTAGTTTTACGCTGACCGACCAACCGAAAGCGACCGAACTGGCGACTTCGGATGACCAACTTGTCTCGTTACCGCCCGACCAACAGGATCCCTTTGGTGAAGGACCGGCTCCCAAGCAGTCCTATGCACTGCTGAACAAGGCAGCAATCCGGTCGCCAGAAGAGCTGACGATCGAAAATGTTCCCAACGTGCTGTCTGAAGTCAAGCTGTACGGAAAACAAACCGACCGGGAAGCGCGGCTGGAACTGATTGTCAGTGACGATCATTGCAGGAGTGAATCGGTGACGAAGTTGCAGTCCATTTTCGGCGATCTGTTGAAAGGTGAACCTGCGAAAACCGAGCTGGGGAAGATTTCGATCATTGATCGAGTTTTCCGAGTCGATTGGCATTTGCCTCAGGGGACCGAACGCCCTCAGTTTGACTTACTGATGGAACAGCACTTCCCGGCCATGCTGAATGAATACAAACAACTGCCGTTCAGTTACCTAGGCGGCAAAACGATCAGCGAAGCGGCTCAGATGGAAGAATACCGTTGTGGCGTACAGGGCTTGCTGGTCCAACTACGTTCAATGCTGGTCGACCGAAAAGGCGGCAAAGAAGCGTGCGATAACTTCGTCAAGGAACTGGGAGTGGAGCTTCCGGGCCAGCTTGATCCGGCTTCCGTCGACAAGCTGGGTGGCCTTTCACCTTTCCTGATGCAGTTTCTTGATCTGGCAAAACTTTCCGATGAGGAATTGTTTGAAGTTCATCGAAACGCGATGGTGCTTCAGATGCCGAACGAATTGCTGCGAACGGTCGATATCATGCTGGAACGCGAAGGGTTCGATCTGATGCCTCGCGATCTGATGTTGTCGATGAAAGCAGAGGCGACACACGACAATGACGAAGCACTCGGCTGCCTAGAAGAAGCACGCAATGAGGCTCGAAAGGCGGGCAAGCCCATCGGGCAGTTCTTATTGCAGGAATTTGAAATGCGGTTGGGACGAGGCCTGACGGAAAAACTCCCAAGCCTGTTGCAGACGTTGCGAACCAACCATCTTCAGGAACCGGGCGTCGAAGCCGGCTTGGCTCAACTGCTGCACCGCTACGGGCTGATCGACGAAGACCAAATCATGCGAGGTCGAGATCACGGGATGGCTCCAGCGATGCCTTCCGCCGCCTCGCCGGCCGCAGCACCCACGCCCGCAGCCGCTTCCAGCGACGAACCATCGAAACTCTGGTTGCCAGAGTAACCCAGACACCTCAAGTGGCGGAAAAGTCCTTTGCCAAAATACATCGTCCGATACGGAACCATGCGTACGCTGGGCGTGATGACTGCGCGGCATGACGCGAGTTTTCGACGCTCGATGGAAGTCGTGGTCCGCTCGGATCGAGGGTTGGAAATCGGGCAAGTCCTCTGCGAAGCGACTGACGACGCCCTGTCACATTTGGACAAACCGGCCGTCGGCTCGATCGTTCGATTGGTATCCGACGACGATGCGGCGGGGGTCGATCGGATCGATGCCGCTCGATCTAAAAAACTGGACGCGTGCCAACGCCACATTGATGCGTTGGGGCTGGACATGAAGCTGATCGAAGTCGAACAGTTGTTCGGCGGCGAGCGAACGGTTGTCTATTACATTTCCGAAGAACGAGTTGATTTTCGGGAACTGGTAAAACTTCTATCGAAAGATTTCAGCTCTCGAGTCGAAATGCGTCAGATCGGTGTCCGTGACGAAGCGAAACTGCTGGCGGACTACGGCGACTGCGGGAAACCCGTTTGTTGCAACACCCACCTGAGTGCCATGCCTCCGGTTTCCATGAAAATGGCCAAACTGCAAAAGGCGTCACTCGATCCGACAAAGATCTCCGGGCGTTGTGGCCGTTTGAAATGTTGCTTGCGTTACGAGTACGACAACTATGTTGACACGCAGAGACAACTGCCCAAAGTTGGCTCGCGCGTCGTCACTCGAAATGGAACGATGAAGGTTCTCAATCAGCAGATTCTGGCTGAACAGTTGCTTGTAGAAACAGAAGACCATCGCCGGATGGTAATCGACGCCAGCGAAGTCCTCTCGGTGCTCAAACCCAACCAGCCAGCTCCAAAATCCAACTCAGAAACGAAACGCGACTCAGAAACGAAATCGAAAACCAAAGCCACCAAGACCGAATCCGCCTCCAGCAAGAACGGTGGGGATTCAAAGAAACAGCCCCGGGCCGGCTCGAAAAAACGCCGCAGAAGCCGAAAACCCAAGAAAGACACTGACGGCAGCAATGCGTCCGCCGTTTCGTCCGATGACGCTTCAGCTCGGCCACCGTCCGAATCCGACGGGACACCGCCGAAAACCGGCCAGAAAGGCGACGCGGCGGGAACCGTCACGTCTAGCGAAGGAAAAAATGGCGCTTCTCGCAATAAAAATAACCGAAGCCGAAATCGACGAAGAAAACGGGGCCCGAAGAAAAAGGACACATAGCCGATCAGTTCATTCGGCCGAGTTTTATACGCTTTCGGAAAAATAATAATTGGCTTTGCCCAAGACTCCGATAAAATGAAGCATCGCCTGGCCGAGCCGAGCAACCACCCAACGCACTCTTAAGTTTCGGTCGTGACATTGTCGTTGAATTTGAAAATCCTATCCTGTGAGCGAATCGCTCCGAACGTCCCATCGCTGATTTTTTTTGGACGTGTCCCGGCAACGCCGGGCGATCGATTCACACTCAATGAAGCCAAACCCACAAAAACCAGTAGCTGCGGTACCCACTTATGTCGATGACAGACGATTCGTTTACGATCTACCAACTGGTGAAGCAGGACCCTCGCTACCCAGCGGAAGCGTATCACTTTGTTCGGGAAGCCATGGCCTATGCGTCTGACCTGTTTGAATTGGGAGGCGATCCGGAAGCAGCAGCCGAACTGGATGCGGAACTCACTCCCGACGACGAACTCGATTTCGATTCATCACTTCACCAAGCCCGTCGCGAACGTCACTTGACCGGCCAACAGCTTTGTGAGGCGATCCGGCAATACGCTCTCAACCAGTTCGGCTACATGGCCAAGGTCGTTTTGAACAATTGGGGTGTCGACAAAACGGATTGCTTTGGAGACATCGTGTTCAACATGATCGACATCGGATTGATGAAAAAATCCGAAAAGGATCGTAAGGACCATTTCGATGGCGTGTTTGACTTCAACGAAGAATTCGACTCCAAGTTTGACATCTGTCAGTCTATCAATCATCGGACTTGAGCCGTGGTCCGTTCTGATCGGATAGAGACCGCGTCCAACAACCCGTTCTCTGTTCACCGCATTCGCCCGGGTGTGATTCCATACCTGTTTTCTCACGAAGATGACTCGACCGATCCGTTGCGGCTGGATCAATTGATCGCCGCTTGGCAAACGCACGGCCACCTCGGTCAGATTGTCGGGGCTCACGGTTGCGGCAAAACCACGTTGGCTCATGCGATCGCAAAACGCGCGGTTGAGAACCAGCAGATTCCGTTTGATTCTGCCACTTCGGTAACCATCCGATCCAAACCTTGGGGGCGGACAGGTTCCCCGCTATCGTGGCTGACCCGTCTGCTGCGTCTTGCCTCGGCCAGCACGACATTTGGAAACCCTGTACTCCCGAACGATCATGCCGCACTTTCGCCCGCCGTGCGAGATTGCCGATCAACGGACACCATTTTGATCATCGATGGGATCGAGCGACTGACATTGCTACAACAAGCCGTGACCTTTCATTCACTCAAACGGCGACAGATTCCAGCCATTTTCACGGGTCACCGGGACTCGAAACGACTGCCGTTCGTCGGTGGCCAGTGCCCTGTCCTTTTTCGAGCGGGTTCCGACATTCAAGTATTTGCAAAAATTGTGAACTTGATGACTCAGCCATCCAAGCCACTGGATTGCGCGGTGGTTGAGGACGCGTTCAAATCATGCCAAGGCAACGTTCGAGAAGCGTTCATGAAACTGTATGATGCGTTTGATGCACGAGAATTTGGTTGAAATCGCCAGCACCTAACGGCTAGTCGTTAAACAGGACAAGGATCGTTCAAATCGTTTAGTTGGGGTTTTCGATTTTTGAACTGAACAAATCGAGAGTAAGTGGCATTGGGGCTATTGCCCCACGTTCAGGGCATTCTTAGACTGGGTTTCTCGACCGAGTTGATTGAACCGCCGAGTTGATCGAACCTTTATGGCTGATAACGAAACAATTAATCCAAACGCAGTGCGAGGCAGACGCTGGTTTCCTGTTCGCGGGCAAGTCGGCACGGTCGCCGCGGTGCTGCTGGGAATCGCCTGTATCGTAGTCATATTCGGTCTGTGGTGGTTCGTGACCGCGGGCGAGACAGCGGAAGATCGAATCGTCAGCCCGTTTGCGTTGCCCAGCCCGACTGAGGCACAAGCGTCTTTTGAATCGCTCTGGTTCGAACGTGCTCTAACACGAAACATTTTTGTCACGCTCAAACGTGTCGCAGGTGGATTTTTGCTGGCGACTCTGGTCGGAGTACCTCTAGGAATTTTGGCCGGTTGTTTCCCTCCGGCGCGGGCGTTTCTGACACCATTGATTCTGTTTGGCCGAAACGTTCCGCTGGCAGCGCTGATTCCGTTGACGTTGTTCCTGTTTGGGATCGGTGAGACTCAGAAGGTGTTGTTCATTTTTCTGACTTGTGTCGCATTCATCATTGCGGATGTCACGACCGCACTGGAACGGATCAGTCAGGACTACCTGGATACTGCCTACACACTGGGCTCCAATCGCTGGCAACTAATCACCAAAGTCATGGTGCCACTGGCGATGCCCTCCATTCTGGACTCACTGCGATTGCTATTCGGGTTGGCGTTTGGATACATCATGTTGGCAGAAACAATCAAATCCGCAGATGACGCCGGAGGCATTGGTTATCTGATCGGGGTCTCCCAGCGGAGAAACTCCGTCGAAATGCGAGCCCACATTTTCTTGATCATCTTGATCATTCCGATCGTGGCATTTGCGATTGATCGTTTGTTGTTTCTGGCTCAGCGAGGCTTGTTCCCGCACAAGTATGGTGGCAACGGTTGGCTATTGCAGATCGTGCGATTCGCGTCGGGCGTTTGGGGGGATTTGAAGTCTTTGGTATTCAAACCCAAGCCTCCGTTTGATCAGCTGCTGCCCGGTGCCGCAGCCGAATTGCGTTCCGATGACTCGTCCAATGTTCGGCCTCCCCAACGCGGCGACGAACCAAAGGAGTGGCGGCCATGACCGAGCCTAAAGAGAACGAAAACACCAACCAGCCAACTTCCGGCCAAGACATTGGCGTTGGCACGGTGGTTGACCGAACTAACCCACCCACCAGCAATACCCAACACAAACAGCAGACGCCGGCAGCCAATTCATCGGTCGGCCCGGTGCCCGTCGTAGAATTTTCTGGCGTCACCAAAACGTATAGCGCTGGAAAAGCAAACGCGTTTACGGCGATCAAGGATGTCTCGTTTGTGGTGGACGACATCCCCGACGCGGGCGAATTCATCGGGATCCTTGGTCCTAGCGGTTGCGGAAAAAGCACCATCCTAAAGTTGATCGCGGGCCTAGAGCCTCAGCATCCGGCGACTGAGGGTTCGGTCAAAGTTTTGGGCAAAGACGTTGTCGGGCCTGGCGCCGACCGAGGCATGGTGTTTCAGGAATACACAAGCTTTGACCACCGAACGGTGCTGGACAACATTACGTTTGGGTTGGAATGCCACGGCGTCCCTCGCAAGGTTCGTGAGGAGTTGGGTCGACACTGGATCGAACAAGTCGGTTTGGATGTGGCGTCCGATCAATACAAATATCCGCATGAGCTTTCCGGCGGAATGAGGCAACGCGTTGCGATCGCTCGCAGTCTGATTCTTCGCCCCCGAGTCATCTTGATGGACGAGCCTTTTGGAGCTCTTGATCCTCAGACACGCCTGAACATGCAGGACTTGCTGGTCGGACTGTGGAAGAAAGTCCAGGCGACCGTCTTTTTTGTGACCCATTCAATCGAAGAAGCCGTCTATCTGGGCGATCGAGTATACGTACTTTCCAGCAGTCCCGGCACAATCGCGCGAGAGGTACAGGTCGAACCGCCAAATCGTCCTGCCGCCGAGATGCAGCGCGAGCAAAAATTCCAAGATACGGTATACTATCTGCGGGACCTGATCGCGGCCGAAGAAGCATTGAAACAATCGGGAATGTAAAGAAATCCTCGGTTATCGATTTCAAATTCCAAGATTAAGTCTTTGATTCCGAACTTAAAGAGCCGACTCGAAGTCGTACGTCCTTGCCACCTGCACCCTTTAACCTTGAACTCTGAAAACAATTGTTTTCCTACCTGAAAAAAGCGTTTTTGAACCAGTGGAACCTGTTGCTGTTTGCGGGAGGTTGTGGAGCGGCAACGGTTGCGGCCGCCACGGGTAACACCGAACTGGCCCAAGTCATCCTTCCCATCGTAATGGCAGCGGAAATTGGATACTTGGGACTGCTGGGGACTCACCCCAAGTTTCAAAGTTACGTGGATGCTCAGGCGGCCAAAGAGAGCCGGCAACGTAGTTCGCAGGACAACCAACAAATCCTCGAGAAGATCCGACGCGGGTTGCCGAATCATTTGTACGACAAGTACCGCTCGCTGAAGAAACGCTGCCTGCGATTGGGCGCGATTGCCAACGACTTGAAAACGCCCAACAGCATCGACTCGGCGCTCGACCTAGACAGCATGCAGTCAAAAGGGCTGGACCGGCTGCTATGGGTTTATTTGCGATTGTTGTATTCACAACACGCACTGGAACAGTTTTTCGATACCGTTTCTGAGAAGAAAATCGAGAGCGACCTGAAACGAATCAATAAGAAGCTGGATGACTTAGGTGCGGACGACAAGTCGGCTCACGCATCCAAGATGCGTCGAGCGTTGACTGATAACCGGGCGACGTTGCAGGAGCGATTGGACAACTATCAGCGGGCGCACAGCAATTTCGAATTTGTTTCGCTGGAACTTGAACGCGTCGAAAACAAGATCAAATCGCTGGCAGAATTGACCGTCAATCGACAGGATCCTGAATATATCAGCGGGCAAATCGATGCGGTCGCCGACAGCATGATGGAAACCGAGCGAACGATGAACGATCTTCAATTCGTGACTGGTTTAGGTCAAGTCGAGGAAGAAGCGCCGGAACTGATCAGCGAACCAGAGACCTTTGTCATCGACTAGTCAACTAGTTTTGGTTCCGTCGGCATTGGAAGCGATGGTGTCCGAAGACCGGACGGTTTGTCTGGTCGACGAAATTCTGAACGAGCTTGACCGAAGCAAGTGGGAATCGAGGTGCCACGGCTCGTCTCAAGGGCAATCGCCAAGTACAACTCAATTGCATATACTGCTCATGCTGCCATGTAGCCACAGACTACAGCGGTTGGCATTTGCTGGGACACACTCCGCGTCGTTGTATCGAGATCGTTTAAAAGATGCCTTGGAAAAAAGGGGAGCGAATCCCAACCAACCTGATCATCGGCTTCCTCGGGTCAGGTAAAACGACTGCGATCGCGAATTTGATCCAACAGCGTGATCAAGGAGAGCACTGGTCGATTCTGGTCAACGAGTTTGGCACGGTTTCGATTGACCATGCCCTTGTCGATTCCAACCACGACCAGATCGCCATTGAAAAACTTGGTGGCGGATGCGCGTGCTGCACCATGTCGTTTGCCTTCAAGCCACTGCTGGCCCAATTCATCCGCCGTTCCAAACCAGACCGCTTGATCCTTGAACCATCGGGGGTAAGCCATCCAGCTAAAGTTGTGGATATGTTGCGGAGCAGTGATTTCTCTGGGGCGATCGACCTGCGCAACATTATCTGCTTGATCGACCCAAAAGACTTCGACGCGCCGAAATGGCAGGGATCAGAAACCTTTCAAGACCAAGTTCAACTTGCCGATATCGTTATCATCAATTGGACCGATTCGCGCCCGCAGGAACAAGTACAGCGTTGTCGTCAGTGGGTAGAAAGCTTCAACCCGCCCAAGCAGCTGATCTTGGAGACGAACTTTGGGCAGGTGGACCGACAACTATTGGACCAAAAGTTTAATACCGTTCGCTTTCCACTTTTTGCAGCCGCTCACCCGACCCCCAAAACAGAACCTAGCGGCCTGCAAGTTCTTAACAACACGGACGAAACTGCCCCCGAACACACACGGGAGGCGTCCAATCTAATGCCCGGCACCCCTAGTCGCTTCCCCAACCAAGGCCCCGGCTACCGAGCGTGTGGTTGGGTGTTTCATGTGGACGATGTTTTTGACCGTGACCAACTGATGGATTTTCTCGGGAACTTGAGACCCATCATTCGTTTAAAAGGAGTCTTCCGTTGCCGTGGTGACTGGTGGGCGATCAATCGAGCCAAAGAGGCGGCCGATCTCTCCACTTCAACATACCGAAGCGATAGCCGCTTAGAAATCATTATCGACAACGAATCCCTAAACTGGGACGAGATCGAACAGGGACTACTGAGCTGCTTGGCAAACTAGAGCCCGAAAAAAGCACGAAGACGGATTATTCTAACTTCGTGCTTTCGCGGTTGAATTTGGTAGTTCAGTTAGATGGTGGCTTGCTGTTTAGTGGTCGATCAGCTTTTCGGAGGAGATTGCACTTCAGCTTGGGGAGGTATTTCAGGCTGGGGCTGCGGCTCAAGGGTCGCGGTTGTCTCTTGCACTTTCGGCGAAACGCGCTCAGACCGTTTGATCTTTCTGCTCTTTCGCAGAGCGTAGCGATCCTTGACGGCGACCATGCAGAATTCGCGCCGGTTGAAGGCAAGCTGGCGAGATCTCACGAATTTGAAACCCAAGGCTCCAGCACGCTTCATCAAAGCCGGCACGTCGTTGACCAGTTTCCAGTCGGTCAACTTCATGGTCATGATAACGCCAGTGACCGAAACTCGATCGTGGCTGACAATTTCTTCAATCGCATCAAGCGTGTAAGTTGGGGTGACGCTCATGTCGCTGACCAACCACTTTACCTGTGAGAAATCCTTCTTGCGAACTTCGCTTGATCGCTTGCGGACATGCGTGAACTGATCGTGCTTGAGAATTTCGTCCTCCATTTCCGCAGGATCGATTCCGATCACCGTTGCGCCCATCTCCAACAGCAACTGACAGGCTCCGCCGGGTGCGCTGCCGATTTCCGCACAGACATCGCCCGGATGGATCGTGATGCCCGACCACAGGAGTGCTTCTTTCAGTTTGAAATAGGCTCGGCTGACCGTTTCAACCTTCGTGTCGACGATCGGCACTCCGCCCGGCCAACGCCCAGCAACATGACTGGCAATGTGATAGCCGTACCACCATTCGTTCGGCTCGACCATCACAACGTCAAACACACAATCATCAACGCTGGCAACTCGGTTGAAACATTTGACAGTAGGTGGTGTGCCTGAGTTATTCACCTCTGCCAGTTGTGCGGCAGCTTCGGTCGCCAGCGGAGAAACACCTGGCTCAAACCCGTTCTTGCCGGGCAAAGTGTGATCTCGTTCCCACACGTGAACGTGAGAACATTTGGCATACTGTGGGTCAGCCGTAATTTGAGTCACCAGCTCTTTAGCAGAGTCCCCCGCAACTTTCCCCAACGACCAGCCCCACGTTCGAGCCAGCGTCGACTTGAGCGAGAAGTTCTCTCCCAGCGAATCAGCTTCCACCTTGAACGTCACGAAGCCGGGGCGGGAAAACGCGAGCCTGAAAGTATCGTGGTTTGATAGCACTTCCTCGCGAAGCGTTTTTTCGGCTCCACGCTGGCAGATGACATAGATGAATCTAGGTTTGTCGGTGGAAGCAGTCGGAACCATGGTACGTCGATATCGTGCGGAAGCGGTCAATTTGGACCGGCATAGTAAAGACAGGGCCAAATCTCAGACAGGGGTGGCGGTCAATTTGATCTCCAGAACGCGCACAATAACGCGCGGCGGCCTGAATCATTGCTCCACGTGCAGCGATCCCCTCAAGGTTGAAAACGCCATCAGATTTGGGTTTGACCGCAATCTTGGACCGTTTTCAGCCGAATTTCAGGCCGAAAATTGAGAAAAACCGATATGTTCGGCAAAATCCTGTATTCCTCCTCAACCCGCACAAACCTCCATCCGATAGAAACACTGAATGAAATGCCCCCGAATCTCCGGTGGGATCAGCGCTGCACAAAGCAGGAAACACAGCGATGGCTCTGAAAAAAACACTGACAATCGGCACCTTATTCGCACTTCTCGCATCTGGCGGGTTTGCGGGCCTTGCTGATGCTCAACAGTCACGTCTAAGCACACCTTCGGCGACGTTCGAGCATCGAGCGGTCGAATTGCCCGAAAACACGGCGCCGTTGGCAACGCCGGGTGTCTTCAACTACGACGCACAAGCGTTCGCGCCGTTTGAATTCGCCAACGACAAAGAAAAGGATCCCAACACAGGATTCTTCTTCACGATCGATAAGACGTTCACGCACGTGTCCCGATCGGATCGCAATGGCACCAGTCGAACAGACGTCCCTGTAGGGGGCGACTGGAACTGGGGTGAGCGATACCAACTGGGATATGTGACCAAAGAAGATGCTGGCTGGACCGCCTCTTATCAGCGTACCGAGGGCACCTACTACCAAGGGGCTGCCTTGGACGAGCCCCTTAGATTTATCGGTTTTACTCCGGTAACTGGCCTAACAAATGCTGGAGAGCAACAAGATGGCTTTGGACCAAGACTTGTGGACTTCGGCGATATGTCCTTTGATGGCGAACAGAACTTGCAAGTCACATTTGGCACGGCAGACTCTTTTACCAACCAATTTCACATTGGCGAGTTAAACCGTGTGTTCAGGCAAGCGTTAAAGAATGGTGACACTTTCGAGCCCTATATTGGTGGACGTTTCACAAACGTAAACGATGCATCTCGGCAAGATACCGTCTTGCAGCAACTTAATGATGACGGGACTGGAGATCCTCTTCTTGATCAAGTTGGGCATCGATTCCGACAAACGGTTTCAAACAACGCGATCGGACTTCAACTGGGTGGACGACATGTCCGACGCCGAGGACGATGGACAATTTCTACCGATGGTTCACTTTCAACAAGCTATAACCAACAGCGTTATACAACGACAGATATCTTTTTCATCGATGCTGAACGAAACGAAATTGTTGAAAGTTTCGTTGAAGAGAATTCATTCGTGCCAACATTGGATTTGGATCTAGGATTTTCGTTCAACATTACACGAGACATCACAATTCGAGGCGGTGCCCAGTTCATATACCTCTGGCAAGGAATCGCTCGGGTAAACACACTGCCCGCAGAGTTAAATCCGAACTCTTTCGCGAGCGATCCCGACGTAAGGGTAAACCAGTTCCTGTCGTTTCCGGATACGATGCTCTTTGAGGGTGCTAACTCTCCGCCTGACATTGGCCAAGCTGGGCTTTTCGATGACAGCTACATCGCCACCGGAATAACGTTCGGCGTAGAATGGAAGCGATAGAACTCGGCTCCAGCGACGCGTACGATACGATTAAAATAGAAAACGGACTGCACCTTAATTAAAGTGCAGTCCGTTTTTTCGTTGGCCAAATCAGAGAACGCTGAGCGATCGGCAAAGTTAGCGGATACTCAATTGCCGCTTCAAATTGCCAGCAGCAACCGGCTAGGTGCTTCTAGGTAACCTTTGACTTCGTTCAAGAATCGAGCGGCTGCTCCTCCATCAATCAGACGGTGATCGTAGGAAAGGCTTAGCGGCATCATCAACCGGACGGCCACTTCGTCATTTTCAACCACGATCGGCATCTTACGTGAACGACCAACTAGCAAGATGGCGGTTTCAGGCGTGTTGATAATCGGTGTGCTATACGTGCCACCGATTGCTCCCAAGTTACTAATTGTAAAACTACCGCCGCGAAGATCTTCGACAGCAAAATTACCCTCACGAACCCCAACGGCCATCTCACCCAATGCACGTGCGATATCAGGGATGCCCATTTTGTCTGCGTTGCGAAGGTTTGGAACAACCAAACCACGCTCAGTATCGACTGCAATACCAACGTTCACGTAGTCTTTGTAAATGACTTGGCCCGCCTCCAGATCGATGGATGCGTTAATTGTTGGATGAGCCTTCAATGCCATCGCAACCGACTTGATGAGAAACGGCATGGTCGTCAGTTTGACGCCCTCGGCCGCGTAATCCGCTTTGCTACTTTGACGGATTTGCTCAAGCTGCGTCACGTCCGCATCATCAAAGTTGGTCACGCGAGGACAGGTCGTCCACGATTCGTGCATCTTCTTGGCGATCGTCTGACGAATTTTCGGCATCTTTTCGATATGCACAGGACCGTAAGCATCCGATTCACCACCGACAGCCGGAGCCACTGCACCGGCTCCTGACGACCGACTTCCCGCACCTTCGCGTACGACCTTCAGCACGTCTTCACGCACGATACGCCCGTTTTCGCCAGTGCCTTGAACGTTAGAAAGATCAACACCGACCTCGCGAGCAAACCTTCGAATGGCTGGCCCGGCCGCAACTTCTGCGCTCGGTGACGTCACCGCGGGTGCGGGGGTCGGGGCAGCCGGAGTGACAGGTGCCGGAGCTGGTGCCACTGGGGCAGGCGCTGCTGCGACGGGAGCCGGAGCAGGTGTTGGAGCGGCAGGAGGTGCCGGAGCAGGCTCGGGTTCTGGTGCCGCTACCGGTTCTGGAGCAGCCGCGGGTGCTGGCGCGGCAGCTTCGTTGGATTCAAACGCTTCGATTGTGAGAACGGCTTGCCCAACCGCAACGGTATCACCTTCGCCGCAGTTGATACTCTTGACGACGCCACCTTCGGATGACGGCACCATCACGGTCGCCTTGTCAGTTTCCAATTCAAGAATCGGCTGACCCTTTTCAATCGCATCGCCTTCGGCAACCATCACTTCCAAAACGTCACCGGATTCGACACCTTCACCCAACGAAGGAATTTTAATTTCAACAGCCATATCGAGTCAGAATTTCCTGATGTGATTGATGCTCAATCCCAGACAACTGCCCGGGGGTACAAATTTGCGTCGCTGTGCGACAAATGTTTTTTGATCGTTGATCCCAGACGCGAGCCTGAGACCTGCACGTGTTTAAGCGTATAAAGGATTGATTTTTTCTGGATCGACACCAAGATCCTTGATCGCAGTTTCAACCTTCGATGCTTCCAGTTTTCCGTCTTTGAACAGTTGGTACAGTGTCGCGATCACGACAAACTGAGCGTCTACTTCGAAGTGACGCCGAAGCGCTTCACGCGTCTCGCTACGCCCCATCCCGTCAGTTCCCAAAGCCAGCATCCCGTTCGGACAGAACTTGGCAACCTGCTCCGATAGGGCGCGAACGTAATCGCTCGATGCGATAACCGGCCCTTTGGAATCAGCAAGCTGCTGTTCGAAATAGCTTACCTTTGGTGTTTCAGTTGGGTGCAACATATTCCAACGAGCACACTCTTCGGCTTCACGAGCCAGCTGAGTGTAGCTGGTGACACTCCACACATCGCTGCCGATTCCGTAGTTGTCGGCGAGGATTTGCTGAGCCTCCAAAACGCCTGGCATGATCGCTCCGCTGCCGAACAGCTGCACATGATCGTTGCTGCCCTCGGTGCTACGGAACTTGTACATTCCCTTGACGATGCCTTCTTCGCATCCCGCCGGCATTTCCGGCATGGTGTACGCGTCGTTGCCTACCATCAAGTAATAGATCGCGGTCTCGCCGTCTTCGTACAGCTTTTTCAAGCCGTCAAAAATGACCACAGCCGTTTCGTAGTGGAACGCCGGGTCGTAAGCACGTACCGTTGGAAACGCGATCGCGTTGAGCAAACTGTGGCCGTCTTGATGCTGGAGCCCCTCGCCATTGAGTGACGTTCGTCCAGCAGTGCCGCCCAGCAAGAAGCCTTTGGCTCGCATGTCCGCCGCAGCCCAGATCAAATCACCAATCCGCTGGAACCCAAACATACTGTAATAGATAAAGAAAGGAATCATGTTCACGCCATGAGCACTATAAGCAGTACCGGCGGCGTTGAACGATGACATGGCTCCCGCTTCTGAAATCCCCTCTTCGAGCAATTGGCCGTCTTTGGCTTCCTTGTAATAGACGATGTCTTCGGAGGTTTTTCGATCAACCGGATCGTAGAGCTGGCCGCTATGAGCATAGATACCCACTTGGCTGAACATGCTTTCCATTCCGAAAGTTCGAGACTCATCGGGCACGATGGGAACAATGTTCTTGCCAATTTTCTTGTCTGAAACCAACCGAGTCAAAAGCTGCACGAAACCTTGTGTTGTCGAAATGTCCTTGCCTTCTGCACGAGCAACAACTTTGGCGTAGTCGGCAAAGCGAGGCACTTCGGTTTTCGGAATCTCCGTCGGACGTGACGGAACGGGCCCACCGAGAGCCTGACGACGTTTCTTGGCGTATTCCATTTCCTTACTGCCTTCGGCGGGCAGGTAAAATGGAACATTGCCAACGTCTTCGTCTGAAATTGGGATGCCAAACCGCGAACGGAATTCCAACAACTCCTTCTCATTCATCTTCTTTTGGTTGTGAGCGATCATGCGACCCTCGCCC
This sequence comes from uncultured Pirellulaceae bacterium, assembly GCA_964563475.1. Classification (GTDB taxonomy): domain Bacteria; phylum Planctomycetota; class Planctomycetia; order Pirellulales; family Pirellulaceae; genus Mariniblastus. Next base: position 1,616 of record CAZLYM010000007.1, on the reverse strand, counting down.
GCTTCACCGAGGCCGTAGCCCTTGATCGTTTTGGCAAGAATCACTGTCGGCTGGCCTTTGTGATCCATCGCTGCCTTGTAGGCCGCGTAAACTTTCTCAGGATCGTGACCACCGCGACGCATTCGTTCTAGCTTTTCATCGCTATAGTTTTTGACCAGTTCTAGCAGTTCCGGATAATGACCAAAGAAGTGGTCGCGAGTGTATGCTCCAGGCATGCCAACGTACTTCTGGTACTGACCGTCAACAATTTCACCCATTCTCTTGACCAGTAGGCCAAGCTCATCTTGTTCCAACAGCGGATCCCAATCGTCGCCCCACACGACCTTAATGACATTCCAACCGGCGCCTCGGAACAGGGCTTCTAGTTCCTGAATGATTTTCCCGTTACCACGAACCGGTCCATCAAGTCGCTGTAAATTACAGTTGATCACGAATTTCAGGTTGTCCAAATTCTCACGACCGGCCAGCGTGATCGCACCAAGCGTTTCTGGCTCATCACATTCGCCATCGCCCAAGTACGCCCAAACTCGCTGGTTTGACGTGTCCTTGATACCACGATCCTTCAGGTAGTGATTGAATCGAGCCTGGTAGATCGACATGATCGGTCCCAGCCCCATCGAAACTGTCGGATACTCCCAGAACGAAGGCATCAGCCACGGGTGTGGATAAGACGACAGACCTTGAACATCTTGAAGTTCACGTCGGAAGTTCAGCAGGTTTTGTTCGTCCAACCGCCCTTCCAAAAACGCGCGACTATACATCCCTGGCGAAGCGTGGCCTTGGAAGTAAATCTGGTCGCCGTCATATCCGCTTTCGCCCCGGCCACGGAACACATGGTTGTAGGCAACTTCGTACAGCGTGGCTGAGGATGCGAACGTCGAGATATGCCCGCCGACACCGCCAGGCGCCCGGTTGGCTCGCACGACCATCGCCATCGCGTTCCAGCGAACGATGCTTTTAATACGACGCTCGATCTCGCGGTCGCCGGGATAGGCTGGCTGCTGCGATTTCGGAATCGTGTTGATGTACGGCGTGTTCGACTTGCTGGGCATGTCGACGCCTTCCAATCGCGCGCGTGCTTCAAGCATTGCCAGAAGATACTTCGCTCGGTCGGGCCCTTTCGAACTGAGCACGTATTCCAGCGAGTCCAGCCACTCCTGAGTCTCGGCTGGATCCAAGTCCGTTGTTTGTTTCAGGTAAGGTTCATTCGCCTCGTCAATCGACTTCCCTGAAAGCTTTGCAACATCCGACATAAATATTTCGCCTCGAAGTAAAAATTCAGGACAGGGACTAGCCCCTGCCTTCTGCTAAACGTTAAACACTCAGGTCTCCGCACGACCGAGCAACGACAGTCGGTCAGAATCCAACCGACCAGCGTTTGTTCGTTCCGGGTATCTGCCACCGAACCCGCGATGAAAACCGACCTACCGGATGGCCCAGCCACGGACCGTGAATCTGCATGATCGTCAAACCGCCGTTCACCGGAACGTTTAAGGGTGTCATCGACCACGGCAATTCACCGCGTTTGATTCAAACGCCCCACCGCCCAAGTCACCCTAATTCTCGTAAACGGAACGGGTTTCGTAAAGAACACAGACGCAAAGAGTGCGACAGAA
>CAZLYM010000006.1:20059-38747 GCA_964563475.1 uncultured Pirellulaceae bacterium | reverse complement strand
CTGATGCGGTAGCTAGGATTAACTGTTATGGTGGAACAAAAGAAAGGCTACGGGGTTGATTCCCGTGGAATTATCAACAAGTATCAAAAGAAACAGCACTTGCAGTATATTTTGTGCAACCGTTTTCAGACTCGACATAGCCCCGATGCCCCGTAACGGTGTTTCAAATCACCTTCCAACTGTCAAGCCATACAAAATTGGCAACGCCCGCGGTAGCGCGCAAGCGTTGTTATGAGCCTCGCCATGCAGGCCCGAAGTTGAAACCTTGTTCATCGTCTGACTGGATAGCAAGCCCGTAAATGAGCTCCCAAGTCATTATGAAAACGGGCCCGTTTCTTGCATCGAAGCGTGCTTCATCTGCATGATCGTTTTCAGCGTACGGGACATTTAGCTCCGCTTGCCGACGAATCATCATCCAATTCACTAAGAAACGCACTCATATCGTCTTCGAGCAACGTGCAAAGTATAATCATTTACGCGTTTGACAAACGCGACGCGAGGGCATCGCAAACGGGCCAACCCTTCTCGCAAAGCACTTGCGGTTGCTGCGACAGTACTATTCGAACCTGAAACTTTTTCACTCTATCATGAAACTTAAATCACTCATCGCTGGCCTGCTTCTCGTCGCTCTATTCGGACAACAGGCCTTGGCAGACAAGCCCAACATCCTATTTATCGCAGTTGATGACCTAAACGACTGGGCTGGCTACCGTGGCAATCACGGGGTCCTCACGCCCAACATGGACCGCCTTGCGGAAAGAGGTACTTGGTTTTCTAGAGCTTACTGCCAATACCCTGTCTGTGGAGCGTCACGCGCCAGTGTGATGACTGGCTTGTATTTTCATCAACTAGAATCCAAAAAACTTCAGGTCAAAGATGATTACGTGAAAGAGAAAGTGGAGTCCATGGGTTCAGCCATGCTTCATGACTACCTTAAGAAACACGGTGATTACAAAACGTTGGCGGTGGGCAAAATCCTACATCGCCATATGCCACTGGACGGCCTTGATGAGTCGGGAGGCCGCGGTGGTTGGAATCACAACAAAGACAAAAACGGTAAAGACGTAGAGACGAACTGGAAAAGTAAAAAAACGCTCACTGACTGGGCTCCTTACGATGGTAAGGAAAGCAGGATGAGCGACACCAAAGCCGCTAAATGGGCCGTGAAGCAGTTGAGGAAAAAGCACGATAAACCCTTTATGCTCATGGTTGGTTTCTTGCGACCTCATACACCGTGGCACGTGCCTCAGAAGTACTTCGACATGTATGATCCGGCAAAGATCACCCTTCCTCCCTATCGAGAAGATGATCTGGACGACGTCTCAAAAGCAGCGAAAGCGGTAATCAACGACGGCTATCCTAGGACCGAGTGGGCCAAGAAGCACAAGCAATGGCGCAAGGCTGTCCAAGGCTACTACGCCAGTATTACATTTGCCGACGACAAAGTCGGCAAAGTCTTAGATGCCTTAGACGCCAGTCGATATCGAGACAACACGATCGTCGTTCTCTGGTCAGATCATGGATACCATTTGGGTGAGAAAAACACGTTCCAGAAACACACTCTCTGGGAGCGATCGGCGTCCACACCGATGATCATTAGCCTGCCCAAAAGCATGGGTGGTAAAAAGCACGTCGGTCGTACTGACCGTGTCGTAGGACTAATCGATATCTACCCGACTTTGGTCGACCTTTGCGGCCTTCCTCCCAATGAAAAAGTAGAAGGGCGCAGCTTGAAACCTTTATTGATGGATCGACAGGCTGAGTGGGATTTCCCTGCACTGACTTATCGCAAAGGTGACAGCAAGAGCATTCGCGATGAACGCTTCCGTTTCATCGAATATGGCGATGGCTCGACAGAACTATACGACCACACCACTGATCCCAACGAGTGGACCAACCTTGCTAATGATCCTGGCTATTCTGAACAGATGCAAACCATGAAAGAAAAGCTCATCCATTATCACGTCGAGTAATTAGTGGCGTGCTTTTTTGGTTCTGTCGCTGGCCTACCGAACCACCGTTCCCGTTGGATCTTCTTCGCTGGCGGGGTACTCGGGTGCCATCTTTTTGAGCGTCGCCAGCAGCAACTGGCTGACCACAAGATTGCGATACCATTTTTTATCCGACGGCACGATGTGCCACGGAGCAAAATCAGTGCTGCAATTCTGCAATGCAGCAGTGTATGCGTCTTGATAGTCGTCCCATTTTTCGCGTTCTTTCAAATCGCCCGGATTAAACTTCCAGTGCTTCTCCGGCAGATCGACTCGCTCTTGCAACCGTGCTCGCTGCGTATCCTTGCTGATGTGAAGAAAGCACTTGACGATTGTCGTGCCTGTTTCATGCAGCAGTTTTTCAAACTGGTTGATCTGTTCGTAACGTTGGCTCCATACTTTCTTGGGCACCAGATTGTGAACGCGCACAACCAACACGTCCTCGTAGTGGCTTCGATTGAAGATACCAATGTTCCCACGCCTTGGGACAACTTTGTGGACTCGCCATAAAAAGTCGTGATCCAGTTCCTCTTCACTGGGGCGCTTGAAAGAACTGACCTGACAACTGGTCGGATTCATGCCTCGCATGACATTGCGAATCGTGCCGTCCTTTCCCGCGGTATCCATGCCCTGCAGGACCAGCAGGATCGATCGCTTGTCTTCGGCGTACAATCGTTTGGCCAGTTCTGCCATCTCGATCGCGTTGGCAGCGATTTGTTTACAAGCTCGTTTTTTCTTCCAATGGTCCGAGGTTGGTCCGGACGGAATGTCAGCCAGAGTTATGTTTTCGTCTGGCGTGACCAAATAGGAAACTGCTTCTTTTGTCATGGGAGTACTATAAAAATTCGTTGATGGTTTTTAGATACAGATTGTTGTACAGCAGGATCACGGTGCCGCCAATCAAGACCGCCACCAAAGAGAAAATCAAAAAGAAGCCAATCCCGGCAATCGTCTGTAAGTTCTGCTCAGCTCGATCTTGCAGTTCACGCGAGGCGCGATCCATCGATTCGGCCAACTCACCAGCGGTTTCACCGTTGTCAACGTAAATCAACAGATCCTCTGGAAAGGCTTCGGTCTGCTTCATCGACCGATAATACGCGTGCCCCTTTCGAAGATCGGCTGTTAGCTCGGGCTGAAGCTGTTGATAAAAATAATTTTCGGTTGACCCAAGTGCCAGCGTGATGGTCTCCATCGGGTTCATCGCCGCATTTTCGCACACCGACATCGTCCAAGCAAAACGAGAAAGCGACAGGCACTCGATCGTTTTTCCAACTAACGGAATTCGTCGAGCAATTCTGTTGGGCAAGATCCCAAACCAACCTCGATGGGTGCCGTGATACAGAAGGTACCCACCGCCGGCGAGGACAAGAATGACAAATACATAGATCAGGAAATTCCCAGTGGTGCTGCCCATACCGAACCAATCAATGGGATCAATGTTCCCCAAACGGTAAACGTAATCGAGCACAAGGATTAGGGCACCAATAATGCAGACTGCTGCCGCCAACTGGAAACAGGGCCACGCGATCGAAGCAAGAAAACGCTTTCGAAAATCCGCCAGAGACTTGTAGTGGTCAGACAATCGCTTGAACGACTCCTCCAGCCGCCCACTCTTCTCTCCAGCCTTGACCACAGCGGTCGCCAGCCCGGGGAAATTGTCACCGGCAGCTATCATCGATGGCCCCAAGGAATCCCCTTTGTCCACCTTCTGTGCAATTTCGGAGAAAGTTTTTCGATAGGCGGTCGTGCCGTATTCTGTCTCACGCCGGAGGATCTTTCGAATGTCAATTCCAGCCGCATAACTGACCGCCATCCGTTGAAAACCGGCCGCCATTTGCGAATAGGAGAATTGTGCCACTTGAAATCTGCCTTCTGTCTATGTTTTTGAAAGATCTAGGTGATAGAATGAGCTACGGTTTAACGATAACGACTGTGAGAAACCATCCCGACAAAGTTAATCATGAATCAACTCACATTATCCCGCAACCTTCTTCTCACGTTTGCTACCGGCTTTCTGTCTGTTTGCATCGTATACCCGTCGCAAGTCGCTGGCCAGACAGGTACTCCCATTCAAGGCCGAGTCATCCTTAAGTCCGGCGGCACGCTGGTGGGTAAAATCAGCGAGGGAAAGGACCCGAACAATAAGCGTTCGTACGTGACAGTTTTCAAACAGGACGGGTCGATCATCAAGTTGGATCAGGCGCGACTAGTTCGAAAAGTCGAATTAGTGAATCCGAAAACTTTCGAGTACCAACAGTTGGCAGCCAACGCTTCGACGGTCGAAGATCATCGGACCCTCTTGAACTGGTGTCTCAACCAGCCTGGGAAGCGGCGTCATTTTAAGTCTCAAATTGAATCGCATGCCCATCACATTCTTGCGTTGCAACCGGATGATGAACAGGCTCGCAAAGTTCTAGGGTTCTCACGGGAGGACGAGGCTTGGGTCCAGAAAGATCAGTTCTTTGGCGAGCATGGCTACGTTCGTCAGGGCACTAGCTGGACGCCAATTCGCGCCGTTCAGATTCAGGCACAACAACAAGAGGTCAAAGAGAAAGTCGCTCAACGAAAAGAGTCACTTCGGAAGTGGCTACGAGCGGCTAGGCGAGGTGAGACAAGCTCCGACGATCTGCTTAAGATGCTAACAGAATTTTGCGATCAGTTCGCATTGGAGTCCGTGGAAGCAGCTGCCAAGCGAGACAAGAATTCGGAAACGCGTGCGTTAATGGTGGAAGGAATCAGTGGTATCGCCAGCAATTCGGCCATGCGAAAACTGGTAGGCTTTGCAATGAACGATCCTGATAAGTTCGTTCGAGAGCGGGCTCTGACGTTGCTTGGGCAAGATCACTACGATGCGGATGCAGCATCGCGTGCGTTTGGAGAGTTCTTTAGCAGTAAACAAAATGCGGTCATTCAACGAGCCGCCTACGCGATCGGTGAATTGGGAGGCACTTCCATGGTTGGGGAATTGATCGACGTATTGATCACAACTCACACCGAAAAAAATCCCACCGCCCTAGAACCAGGACGGCTGAATCCCACTTTTCGAAGTGATGGAACTTCTGGCCTGAATACGGGTGGTGGGCCTCAAACCATCACGAGAACTCGGCGAAACGACCAAGTTCTGAATGCGTTAAAAATTCTCACACAGCAGGATTTTGAGTTTGACGTTGAGCAATGGCAAGAGTGGAACATCGAAGCCAACACGCATCACAATATCAGTGTTCGCGCCGATTGAATCAGCACCGCTGACTCAATCGCTTTCGTCATCCGAGTTGAAGAATGGATTGACGATTCGCAATGACGAACCCGGTCGACGGCCTGTCGCTAAAAACTCGGCGAGAAACTGTCCGCCACCTCCGTCGCTGGGCCAAATGGCAAAATGCTCGGTGTCACCTTTGGTTTGATCGTCATTCTGCTTTAGCGCTTCGTGGGTTCTGCGGCCACGACTTGCCTGATGCTCCCATGTCCAAAACACCACCGACTCGATCTCATTTCCTCTTCCATCGAGTGCGGTGATCAGGCTTTCGAAACATGCCCGCTGCTCCAGAGGGTCCGCTACAAAACGGTTTGGCTGTGATGTGGCAACAAAATCACCCGGAGAAGTGGAAGACGGAGCCACGGCCGTGTAATTTTTTTGAGTCGCTCCGAATTCCTGAATCACAACCGGTAGATTGACAGATCTGGCGAACTGACTGATTTGATTGAGTTCACGGTTCCATTTGGTAACCAGCCTATCGAAAACTCTGTCGGGAACTTGGTCCGTGGAGGAAACAAGGCTGGCGTCCGCTGGTTCCACAAGCCGCCGGTAGGCGCTCACCCCCAAGAAATCGATTCCCGGTTGCGTGAACAATCTGCGATGCTGCTCGCTGGAGTAAGCATCAAAATTTGCAGCGTAGCCGATTCTGCCAGACCTGTTGCCGGCCGCCGAAAACGATCGCTTGACAACACGGATCAAGTTTACGAAAAACGGCATGTTCTCGGGATTCTTAACCATCCGGCTTAGTTCGGAGCCAATGTTGAACCGATCGATTCCCGCGATCGAAGACAGTTCTTTGATCCATTGTTCGTAGTCGGCCCGAAACCTTGACCGTTCTTCGCCCGCTGGATCATAGTTGCCGCGCCAACCAGACTCTGTTTCAAAGATAGGGAGAATGGTTACCGAGAGCCCTTTATCGATCGCATACTTCACCGCCGTCGCAACCGTCTGGGTAGCAGTTCCACCCACCAGAGAACCATTTTTCACATTTCGAAAAACCGCAAATGTGATTTCGTTGACGCCCAGTGACGACAACTCGTCGACCGCCTTCTTCCAACCGGTCAGGATATCGTATGCGTTGGTCGGGTCTTGTAGATCATGGTCCAGAAACGACGTCACAATTGCTGACACCTCGGGATCGCGACCGCGTTCAAAAACCGAGGCGTCGGTTGTGAACACCGAAGCCAGTACCAATATCGGCAAAAAGATCGAGTGCCGCTGCGGATTCATTCGCACGGAAAACCGCGTCTGGCTAGGTTTACTACGCACTCTAATACGTTCGATCATACAACGACGAGAAAATTTGAGATTGGAAACCTGTGGCACCGAGCTTGGTTCTTGGATGCCCTAGCTGAGCGCGGTGAATTTAGACGGCACTATCGATTAGGAAAAGTATACAACACGGGAATTTACGCTGACGCGACAAACATGGAAATCCAATCCGTGGCAGCCTGAGAAGTGCAAAAATTCGGATTGACGCGTTTGGGACTGTGATCCCCGGCATACCGACATGCGTAAAACCGGTTCTAGGTTCCAAACTACTGAGCCTCGGACAACGAACGCGTAACGCATTTCGTTATGCCTTCGCGAATCAGGAATTCGACGCCGCCAGTTCTTCAGCTGGCCAACGTTTGACTAGGCTGCCGTTTTGAGCAGCGGTTTGATCGGCTGGCTGGTATGCACGGCGGTGCTGCATGGTCTTCCCGAGATCTGTCGCGTTGTTGAGCATCAACCTGCTTTCGCCCATTTGCCATGGCAGGACGTAAGCATTGGCTCGCGCGTCGACGTCGCGAAAATAGGCTCGACACGATTCGGCGTCCATCTCTTTTCGTGCCATACGAGTGACTCGGCCCTGAATGGCATCCCATTCTTCAGCGGGTGGCCAGTCTTCGCGAGGCCCGCTGAATCGTGTTCTCGCCTGCTTCAGGTCATCGCTCACGATAGAGTCCGGAAGCGACTGCAACATCGCCGACATGATATCGGCAAACGGGGCCACGGCGGTCGGCACCGTTCGTTCAACATCTTGATACGGCAGCCGAATTTCAACCACGCGAGGCTTCGTGGGGCAACTGCAGCCATCATGGTGATAGTACTCCGCTTGGCTCAATTTCACTTTGCTGGATTTACCTCGAACCCTGCGGTAGGTCGGATGGTTGGTCGGCACATTTTTACACACCACCAGCCCTTCCTGTTCGATCAGTTCCCAAAACGCATCGCGTTGGTTCTCCGTCAGCAGGAACTCATGCAGATAGTCGCCTTCTGGCTGATCGACGACCCCATGAATCACCAAACCAAACGCATGGTTGCGGGAAACGGAAAGCAAAGTTCCATCCGAACCAAACGGTTGACTTTGGGTCAGGGTTTCTAAATGCAGTGATTCTGCCATGGTCGTGTTTCGCTCGATCGATTTATGTCTTGAATGAACTAATCAGCTTGCGGCGTTGAGTTCTCTAAACCAAGCATTCTCAAAAATCCGTAAACGATCAACATGTACGCGAACAAAATAATATTCAGCAGTACGCCTTGAATTAGGGTGGTCAACAGGAAGGTCAGAAATCGGAGTATTGGTGATTCGAAACCAGCGCCACCAAACCCGAGCCCATTTCCGCCCACGATTACATTCGCAAATCCAACAGAAACAATCCCACAGTACATATCAATGAAGATGCCCACCGGAAAAAGGATTGAAATTCCCATCCGGGTGATGTAGGCGATGCGAGTCGCTCTTCGTTTCACCCGTTGAGTCATCGCGGCTTGAACCTGCGGCAAGAACTCAATCGCGCTGTAACCCGCCGCGAAGGCCAGAACACCGGCGATCATCCCCAGCACCTCTGGAAGTCGCCAGTTCCCCATTCCGGCACCGAAAAAGAAGCTCGGGCCAGCGGCAATAGAGCACACGATCAACCACTTGATAATGACGCGACCGGGATTGGGCGGCGTGAGAGCTACTTCACCCTCGGGCAACATCGCCGCGGCGGTAGAAACAGGCGCGGCGTATGGATTGACCAAGTCATCACCCGTTTGCTCTGATTCTTCATTCATAGATTGTTGCTCGACTTCCGTTGCGGGTGACGTTGCCCTTGGCTTGCTAGAACGTCACAATGGTGAATCACTCAGGCACTCGCGTCAATCATGGGAACAAAATGGAATTAGATGCACTTGTGATTGCTCCTCACCCCGACGATGCCGAACTGGGGATGGGCGGGGCAATCTTGAAAATGCTGGCTGCCGGAAAAAAGGTCGGCGTGCTCGATCTGACCAACGGTGAACCGACTCCGCATGGGACACTCGAAATCCGAGCCGCCGAAACGGACGCCGCGACTCAAGTGCTCGGTTTGTCGTGGCGAGAGAACCTAGGCCTCCCCAATCGTAGTCTTGAAGCGACGCTCGAAAACCGAAAAAAGCTGGCCAGTGTGTTTCGCACGGTCCGGCCAAAATGGCTTTTCGCGCCCTATTGGATCGATGCTCATCCGGACCACGTGGCCGCCACCGAGCTGGTCGATGCGGCAAGGTTTTGGTCAAAGCTATCCAAGACCGATATGCCGGGCGAGCGTTTTCATCCGTCCAGAATTTATAACTACTATTGCGTCCATCTGAAAATGCATGCGACGCCCGCATTTGTTCTAGACATTTCTGACGTGTGGGAAAAAAAACTCGAATCCATCGCCTGCTACCAGAGCCAATTTGTGAAGGGGCGTGAAGATCTGGACCCGTCGTTCTTGCAGCAGTTAGAATATGAGGCAGCTGCGTGGGGGAAATCGATTGGGGTGAAGTATGGTGAGCCGTTTACCTCGCGTGAACCGATTGGATTATCTGGTTTCTCCGAGCTAATATAGTCGATAGAGCTAAAGATCTATTCCAGCCCAACATCCGAAGCCGATCTAAAAAAAGCTGTTTTTCAAAACACTTCGAACGAAGAAATAACATGAGCGCAGACAAAGAACCAGCTAACCAAACTGATCCAACTGGCGACACAGGTCAGTCTCGTCGACAGTTTTTGCAGCGGGGCTCCTCGGCCGTCGCGGCCAGCGGAGTTCTCACTTCCGTCGCAACAACACCTGGGCTGTCTTTCGCCCGGTCGGCTCATCCAGCTGGAGCTGACCGAATCAAACTGGGGCTCATCGGGGCAGGTGGCCGCGGCGCCGGCGCGGCGTGTCATGCGATGAACACCGACAAGTGCCAAGTGGAACTCCACGCGATCGCAGATGCTTTCCCTGACCGACTGGACGAAACGTTGCAAGTATGCAAAGAAGAACACGAAGAAAAAGTTTTCGTGCCTGCCGAGCGGCAGTTTGTCGGTCTTGATGGTTATCAGAAGGTGTTGGCGTCGGATGTGGACATGGTGATTCTTGCCACTCCACCTGGCTTCCGTCCGCAACACTTTGAAGCTGCAATCGAAGCAGGCAAGCACGTCTTCATGGAGAAACCGGTTGCCGTTGACGCTCCGGGAGTCCGCCGCGTTTTGGCGGCAGGCGAGAAAGCAAAAGAAAAGAATCTGGCTGTTCAGGTTGGATTGCAGCGACGACACGAACGAGCGTATCGGGAAACTATCGCCGAGCTCAAAGATGGAATCATCGGCCACATTAACTTCAGTCGTGTGTACTGGAACAATGAAGGGGTTTGGTGCAAGAGTCGCGAGTCAGGGCAGACGGAACTGGAATATCAGATGCGGAACTGGTATTACTTCAACTGGCTTTGCGGTGACCATATTGTCGAACAACACATTCACAACATGGATGTCATCAACTGGCTAATGGATGGGTATCCCGTGAAGGCACAAGGGCAGGGCGGGCGACTGGCCCGCAACGGAATCGATCACGGAGAGATCTATGATCATCATATGGTTGAGTACACCTACGCCAATGGGCACAAAATGTTCAGTCAGTGCCGGCACATGAAAGACTGTTGGTTTAAAAAGGGCGAGTATGCTCATGGGGCAAAAGGGCACGCTGACATCTATGCCGGGCAAATCTTTGACTTGGACGGAAATGAAATCTTCAAATGCAAAGAAGGCAAAGGCCAGCGACACGGACACCAGCAGGAGCATTACGACCTGTTTGAAGACCTTGCCAATGGGAAAATCCCGAACGAAACCGAATACGGTGCAAAAAGCACAATGACGGCAATTTTAGGGCGCCTTGCGACCTACACCGGCAGTCAACTTAAATGGGACGATGCGATCGCATCCAATATCTCACTGGCGGATGTCGATTCATTGAAATCGTTCAGCGATCAGGCTCCCGTGGTTCCCGATAAGGACCTGCGATATCAGATTCCTAAGCCGGACAACTCAAGTGTTGCCGTGATCGACTGGGAGGTCATCAACAAAAAGCCTCGCAAGAAAAAGAAGAGCGAAAAAGCAACTGGTGAGAAAAAATCTCATCCCGAAAAACCTTAAAGCCGTGTTTTTGAGAGTGCATGAAAGGCGTTTGTCAAGCGTGCCATCCCTTTACGGGACAGATTGCCCGTGGTCGGAGCGACACCGTAGAAAGAACGGGAGTCCTGATGAGTAAAAAAGTTTCGCTGTTGGCAAACTTCTGGTTTTCGGTTGAGGCAGTAATCGTGTAACATAAATGTTGCGTCCAAGGCAAATGGCAGGATAAAACCCACCGGCAGAGGGAAGAAATCTGTCGAGGTTTCAATATCCTGAGCGGTAGGTTTGAACTTGCCTTCTGCCTAACTGACCGATACGAGCATCGTTGCAAATGTGATTATTTATGAAACCCATTATTGGAACTGTTTTTGAAAAGGGTAGGATCGATTTCTCGCGTGAGGATAATGCGTGGGTTTTCGAGATGATCGACGGTGGCCTGAAAGAGAATCAACGTGATCGAATACGCTTCGATCCGGCTCAGGCGCCCATTCAACTGAAATCAGCCCCTATCAACGAAGGGGGCGAGCCTGAGTGGATGCCTGCGATCGAAAACAGATTGAAGACCGCTGACTCAATCTACCTTCAGTTCCGAAAAGGCATTCTTCGGTTTCGGCTGGCGACACATCAGGCGGGCGAGGGCAAGCAGTATGTCACTCTGGGAACGCAAGAAGAGGTCGATCAATTTTGTGCTGAGCACTGGCAAAACGTGCGTTATTTTTATGCTCTTCGCCGCGACATGTTTCAGTTTGTCGTCAACACGATGATCACCCACAAGACCGATGCCGAGCCATCGCAAGAATCGATCGCCATTTCAGGCCGTATCGACTACCAAACCGATACACAGCGACCGATGTTTGTCTTCGACTCGACCGGGTCATCGGCTCCCGTTGAGATCATCGAATGGCGATCAAAGGTCAAGGAAGGCGAAGTTGGACGATATGATCCTCCTAACACGAAGGTTCTTTTCAACATCCGTGCTGTGACTCGGCCGGTGACGCTACTGCATGAAGACCGGTCCGAATTCAAGAATCATGGCTACACTTTTGGCGGTGATAAGATGTGGGACCGATTTGACCGCCTAGTCGCTAGGAGGTTGAAGCAGCGGATGGCTGAAATGGATGAAGGGTGAGTCCGGTTAGGCAAAACAAGACCCTAGGCTTAATTCGCATATTCTCAAACCACGCATTTTTGCGGGACTTTTAAGACGAATTGCCTGCTGTGCGTTGATTTTCCTCGCGCGAATGATCGGTTCAAGACGCAAACCGCGTCGATGTCCGCCCAAGCCCAGCCGTGTCAGAATTTACCATCTGGAGCAGTGACGCAGATTGAGATTTCGAGCTCACGAAACGGCGCGTCAATACTCCTAGTTAAGATCGTCAAAAAATCGAAATCGCTCAATCGCAGTCGCTCTGATGTCGATCTCCTGTTGTGAGCCTTATTCCCGCGTTGCAACGTTTGCGGGCATGAAGCCGTTCCCCACCGTTCCCCACCGTTTGATAACCAACTGTTTAAGCAATTATGCTTGATCCAATGCCCAATCATGATGTGGCTGCCAGCGCCGACTTCCCAGTTCCCCACGAAGTCGCAGAAGTGCCGGTTTTGAGACGCCAACAAGCGTCGACTTCACTTCTCACGCAAAACGAAAAAGTTCGGGACGCAAAAATTCTGATCATCGACGATGAGGAATTGGTAATCCGGGTTGTGCGACGTTTTCTCGTTTCAGACGGTTACCAAAACTTCACGACTGTCACTGACCCTCGTCAGGCTCTGGACGAGATCGAAAGAGTCAAGCCGGATGTTGTGCTGTTGGACATCATGATGCCAAACATCACAGGCTTGGATCTGCTGAGAGTCCGGCAAAAAGTGCCTCACCTTCAGCCAATCCCGTATATCATCCTCAGTGCCACCAACGACAACCAGGTCAAGCGTCAAGCTTTGGAATTGGGAGCTACTGATTTTCTGGGCAAACCCGTTGATCCCAGTGATTTAATCCTGAGGGTCCAAAACGCTTTAACGGTCAAGCAGCACTACGATTATGTCTCCAATTACGCTGCCCAACTGGAGGCCGAAGTCAAGCAACGAACCCAGCAGATCGAAAGGTCACGCGAGCAAATCATTCACTGCTTGGCTCGTGCGGCCGAGTACCGTGACAACGAAACTGGTGATCATGTTCTGCGAGTTGGGAAATATTGCGCAATCATCGCTAGCCAGCTTGGGTTCAACGAAGAATACTGTCGTCAGATCGCGTTGGCTGCTCAGTTGCACGACGTGGGAAAGATTGGAATTCCAGATTCCGTTTTGCTCAATCCTGGCAAGCTGAGCAATACAGAGTTCGACATCATGCAGCAACATTGTGATCTTGGCAACCAGATCATGGAACCTCTGGCGGTTGAAGACGCAGATCGCATTCGCCGCCATGCAGATGTCGGCGGTTTTATTATGGACGGCGTCGATTCCCCAATGTTGGAACTTGCCACTACCATCGCGAAGACCCATCACGAAAAATGGGACGGCACAGGATATCCCAATAAGCTAAAAGGCCAAGAAATTCCAATCGAAGGAAGAATCTGTTGCGTGGCAGACGTCTTTGATGCCTTATGCAGTGAACGCCCCTATAAACCTAGCTTCCCGATGCAAAAATGTCTGGAAATCATGCTCTCCGAGCGTGGGACTCGTTTCGACCCAATTGTTGTCGATGCCTTCTTTGAGCGGATCAGTGAGATCGAACACGCCCGAAACCAGCACGCAGACAGCGAGTCGTATCAAAAGATCACGGAAATGAAAAACTGATCGTCGTCTGGGCTTTGCGAACAACGTTCAGCCTATCGACCCCAGTCTCCCATCATTTCCAAGTCCGCGCGATTGCCGATCCAGCTCAAAACATCAGGGTCTATGCGCTCTGAAATGAATTGAGCGGATCCGTCTGCTAGGCAGATGTTCACACCGCCGCCGTGTTCGCTGCCAAAGCCACCGACGTAATCTTCCGCGTCCTCCTCTTCTTCATCTTCTGCAAACGCATTTCTGTTGTTCCGGCCACGTCCGAAAGTTGACCCGGACACGACTTCACTTGTGTTCCGAAGTGTCGATCGAGTGCCCGACGCCCAGCCAAGATGCCCAGGACGAGGTAGCATCTCTCCAATTAGAACGGTGTTGCTGGCACCGTCTTTGATATCCCCAAAGGTGATGTTGCTATTCAAAAATAGAACTCCATTGTTGTCTTTATCGATAGAGACTTCACTGCCGTGGTGGCAGCCAGCGTAGTTGGTATGTCCCACATCCAGCTGTACAGCTGAACCGCCATAAGAGGGGCACTGAAACGTTGGCATGCGCATCTCTCTAGCGGGAAGGTTTACGGCTGCGTAAGTCCCGACTGACTGGTCGAAATTCTGAGCGACACCCGTCTGTTCTAGATAACTCAGCAACTGAACAAAGAAACTGATGTGCTGTCCCTTAGGTTGATTGAGGATTGGCCCAGTGTCATTGATCGTTCCCGGAGGAAGTTGCTCGTGCGCAAATTCGTAGTTATGAGTTGCCAACCCAACCTGAACGAGATTATTCAGACAACTAGTACGTCGCGCTGCTTCACGAACCTGCTGAACGGCAGGTAGTAACATGCCTATCAGGATGCCGATAATCGCGATCACGACCAACAGTTCAACTAGCGTGAAGCCGGTTTGACGGGAATGAAAAATTGAATTTTGTGATAACTTCATGATTGGAGCTCTTTTCTTGATTAACCGCACGTACGTAGTACCACGAGATTTCTTTTGACCTGATCTCAAGTTAATTGGAACCTGATTCATTGAGAGGGAAACTAAAACTTCGAGAACGCTGAATTTCGAAATTGCTTGACGGACGTTCAAGTTTTGCGTTCACCTGAACGGTCGCCACTCTGCCTGAGCTGGGATCGCGAGAGACTTTGATTCTGATAACACCCACCTGGCCCGCTCGCAGCCCTTCTTCGAGGGTCGTATTTTGCCCCAAGTAGTTGCCGTTTTTGCTCAACTCTTTCATGGACAACCGGACCCCGGCGTCCAACAACCACTCGGTTTGCAATGAATCGTGTTCATTGCGCAATTGGCGTCGCTGCTGCAGACTCGTTCGCAGAGCACCCATAAGAACGGTTGCGGCAAAACCGAGACAAACCAGCACAACGATCAGCACAGATCCATTTCGACCCGATGAACGATGATTCATTTGAGCGCCTCCGTTTCTTCTGGGCTGGATTGAATAGATGAATCCTGCGTCGATGACGTGTTTGCCGGCAACCACCGAGCAACGGTTGCCTCAACAACCTGATGAATCCGCTTAGCATGCTCAGCAGTTTTATCCGTTTTCTCGCCTAGCGACGTTTCCACCTTGAGCACAACGACCGAACGATCGGTCTTCTCAAAAGTGACGTTCGACAGACTAGGCAATGTAAACCGTTCCATCGCCTGAGTATCCTCAGCCGCATTCTGGTGAACGAATTGGATTTGTTGATCCTCCATGCGGTACGTGAACAGATCCCCCAATGGGTTCGTCAACGTAACCGAATTCGGATCCGATATCTTGGCGGAACTGGATGCCCACACATGCTTGCGAAAATGTCTACTCAATTGAGAAACGGATAACTGTTCCCGGTGCTCTCTTTTGAAGCGAGTGGATTGCTTCATCGTTTGGTGGATCCAACTGGTCGTCACCACAAGCATCATGCTGGTAACGCTCGCCATGACCACAAGTTCGATCAGCGATACTCCGTGTCGCCGCTGTTTTGATGACTCCAGACGCCATATTTTTGTAGCTGCTCGGTTCTTCATGGCTGCCCCACCTTCTGGTCGGAGGATTCTGGCCACCACGCCGACAGTTGTAATGGTCTGCTCCGTTCGCCAAAGTCATTTTGCCAGGTGATGGAAATCGTCAGGCGATGCCCAATCTCAGGTTCTTCCTCGACAACTCCCGCAATGGCTGGTTGGTTCAAGGTTTCACGACACTCGTCGGTGGGTTTTAAGGTGTCGACCGAGTCTTTGACTTTTTCCACTGGCAGCATTGTCAAACGGTCAAGCTGGTTGGAAAGCTCGCTCAATGCCACTTTCTGCTTTCGAATGTCTTTCCAGACTCGAGCAATGCGAAAGGAGGAAACCGTGACCAAACTCATGACCGTTGTCAGCACGGTCGCACAGACGAGCACCTCCGCGTAAGAAACTCCACGCCGGCAACGGGCGTTTTTCTGACGGGAGCGAACCACAGAGAAATGTCTGTACTCGTGAAACAAATGTTTATGTTGGTTATTCATGGAGTCAAATGTCGGATGATATGAATCAGCGGGGCAAACATTCCAACGCAGAACAGTAAAACGAATAAGCCAAGGGCAACATTAGCCAAGGCAGTGAATAGTCGAACTCGCGTCGCTGACCACGCCTCTTTTCGACCCGATTGGACGACCGCCATCTGACGCAACAACCATGACTGTGTCTCGGCGGAGCGTGCGGTCTCAAGAGAACGAGACTCGTCTTCTGAGAGAACTCCCGCAATTCTCAGTGCTTTCCACGGTGCCTGGCCAGCGTCAACGCGATCTGTCGCATTCGCAATTTTCGAAGTCATTCGCTTGTTGGGCTCGAACTGAGCAAGCTGCTTCAGACCCGCAGCGAATTCCATTCCCGAATCACATAGCCAAGCCAGATTCAACTTCACCTGCACACTTGGTGCGTGCTCTGTTTGCAGCCACCTGGATGGGTTAAATCGCCGCCGAATGTGTTTGAGAAAAGGACGCGCAAACCAAAATGCAAAGATAATAGCCAAGCCAAAGAACACAAACCAATACTGACAGAACACGGTCGAAACATATATCAGCCAATACGTAACCCTAGGCAGTTCGAACCCAAACTCTTCAAACATCTCCCGAAACTGAGGGATCACAAACAACATGACGAAGGTCACCACGGACAAGACGAAAAAACCTTTTTGCATCACCGCGATGATTTGCCTCACTGGTGAGTATTGAGTCGGTCCTTTCAATTTTGGCTCAAATATTGGACGGTCGGCTATGGACGTGCAAAGATCATCCAACGTGCCTGAATCATGCGCCAATCGCATCGCAAGAATAACAGGCGGCGGAAAAAACCAAGTTCCTGATTCAAACACCTCAATTAGAGAGCGACCCTCGTGACATTCATCAGCCAGATGCTGCACCTGGGATCTGTCTGGCTCGCTTAACTCATTCGCAAAACGTTCAAGGAACAGTGCCGGCTTAACTCCCGTCGCGTTCGCCTGAGCCAGCAAGCCAAGTGCGCCAGCCTGATTCGGCGTGCAAATTGAGAACAAGTCGTCGATACGCTCCGAATCGAAAAACGTTTGGTCTTCTTCAACCAAGACGACATTCATGGATTCGGGTGTGTTCATAGCAAACTTCCTGTCAGACCACTAACAATGGATATCAGTGGCAAGAACATTGCCGCTACCATTAACAGGGCACAGCCATAAACCAACCATTGGAAGCCGAACAACAACCACTGAATCCACCAGCCACTCGTGGTCACCACCCGCCTTCGGTAGCACTCTGCCACCTCCAAAAGCATTCGGTCGTTCGCATAGTTCGCTGGTTGCTGCAACGCCATCTCCAACAGTGAGTATCTGGGTGTTAGCGCAATACGGGGCGTGGCCTTCGCATTGGGCTGGTCATTGCTTGTGTCTGGAGCTCGAGAGGTCTGCCCGGCAGCGAAATTGGCCACTGCAAATGCTTGTTTAGCCGACAAGCCGACACTTCGCAACTGAGCCGCGTGAAATGCCAAACCAGCCATGGTTTGCCGTTCGTTTTCAAACAACTTCCCAAGCACTTCAAATCGCGAAATAAATGCCCCAGGTGAACGCAGCCACCAGACTGAAAGTAGCAGGAACACAATCAACACGATGCCAATCAGCCAACCAATGTTCCGCACAAACCTAGCAACGCCGAGGAGACCACTGGTTACCGAAGGCAATTCAATCCCAAACTCTTTAAACATGCTCTCGAACTCAGGAGCAAGAAAAAACGCGAACCCCAAGTACATGCAACAGACGGCAATGACAATCAAGGCCGGATAAATCATCATCTGAGATATACGTTCAATGTTCGATTGCGGAAAACTCAAAGAACTGAATCCATCCGATACTGCCTTAGCAAGCTGGTCATCCGAAAGGGCTTCACGACCGCTGACGTTCAGCAGTGGGTGAGCAATTGCCACCACGTTGGGTTGAACGATTGCAGCATCGTAGCTGCCGTCACGCCGGAAAAACGTTGAAACGTCTCGAATTCGTTTGCGATACGCTCGCGGCTGAGACTTCGCCATTTGATCGATCAGGTCAGCAAATGCCTCGCGACGTTCGCACACGCGTTCCCAACGCTGCTGGGGCGTCTCATCAGATTGTCCTACCAACTCAGCCAACGATCAAACTCCCGTAGTCACTAGGTCACTCAACAACTCAACAACTGGAGCAAAGACGGCTCCGCAGTAAACCAACGTGATGCAACCGCCGACCAGAAACAACAGAGCAACTGGAACCGAAACGCGGACCTGTTCGAGATGTCGGTCGCCATTTCGCAAATGGAACGACCTTGTTTCTGGCGTGTGGTCCAATTGAAAGCTTGACTCTGAATTCACCCCGGAACTTTCGAGACGCTTGCTTTCACCACCGGCAACTCGAAATGCCAATTCACTCGCCTGGTGAGAATCAACTCCTGCACCAACAAGTCGCCCAGCAATTTCTGTTGCAATGGCTTCGATACGGCTGCGAACAAAATATCGGCCACCAACAAGCATGACAAATTTTCGAATTCCACCGACACACAACACGACAAGAGCAAGCAACATAAGTGCGCCGAAGAGATACGTCAGATAACCGATCCAAGGAAGCGAAGTTTTTACGGTCGCCATGTCTGGACGTCGAGACAACAACATGTCGGCACGCATCGATTGGATTTCTGGCACTACGTAGAAGGCAAAAAACATCATGCATGCCCACGCGACCAACAGCACAATGATCAGATAAGCGATCGTCCAGCGGAGCGAGCGAACGGCCTTTCGCGCGGCTAGGTTTCCCGCCGACAAT